>JANXQE010000471.1 GCA_025356925.1 Limisphaerales bacterium
CAAGGGGACCCGGTCACACGAGGCCAGGATCCAGCCGCCACGGCACGTTAGGGCTCGCGAGAACTCGTCCCTCCGCGGGCCCCCGGCGGGATTATTGTGACCCAACCCTCGCCAGGTAAAAGGTGGCGATGTGTTTCGCCAGTGCCGTCGCAATTTGCTCGTCGGTGTTGGTCAGGATGATGATGGCCAGATGGTCATCGGGAAAACGTTGGAGACTGGCGGAAAAGCCTGACGTCGAGCCGCTGTGTCCGATGTTGGTATGCCCCTGGAGTCGGTCAATGTACCAGCCAAAGCCGTAATTGGTGACGGTGCCATTATTGAGTTTGGTCGGCGTCCACATTTGCCGCCGGGTTTCGCCCGTTAGAACTGTCCCGGTATCGAGGGAAGCGTTCCATCGGGCAAGATCGTCGGCATTGGAGAGAATCGCGCCGGCGGAGAAGACGTCGGTCAGGTCACAATCCCGATTGATCCAGACGTGGTTGGTTTGTTCATAGCCGGCCGCGCGGTCGGGGATAATATGGGCAGGCAGCCGATTGGCGGTGGAACTCATGCCTAGCGGTTGAAGGATTCGCTCGCTCAAGAAATCCCAATAGCTTTTCGCGCTCACGTTCTCGACAATGAAGCCGAGCAGGTTGTAACCGGTGTTGCAATATTTCCAGGCTTCGCCGGGCTGGAATTCGAGCGGGTGTCTGCCGAGCGCCAGGATGAATTGGTCCTGGGTAAGGTGGCGTCTGAGTTCGAAACCGTCGAGCCCGGTATAGCTTTTGAGGCCGGAGGTGTGCGTGAGGAGTTGACGGACAGTGATAGCCTGCCAGGACTCGGGTGTCTGCTTTAAATAACGGCTGATTCGATCGTCGATCGAAAGTTTTCCGTCTTGAGCCAGCAGGAGTATGCCGGCCGCAGTGAACTGTTTCGTAATCGAACCGATTTCGAAGACCGTTTCGGGTTTCACCCCTACATTTAATTCGACATTCGCCAACCCGTAAGCGGCGCGTTTGACTGGTTGATTAGTTTGAATGACCAGCAGCGAGACACCCGGAATCCGATGGCTCGTCATTTCGCCATTGACGTAGTCATCCACCTGGTCTGCCTGAAGGCGGGCCAGCGGTTGAAGCAGGCCGAGGAGCAAAGGGAACCAGAATCGCCACATACGTTGACATTAAAGCGAACCCCTGCAACCGGGGCGATAAAGTATTTTGCACGGCGTCCTCCGTGGCCGAGATGAGATTGAGGCTCGACCGGAGCGTCGTTCCCTCCTGAATAGTCCAGCGACACGCCGGCCGCCCGGGGGCGGTGAAAACTACTCGCGCGCTTTGGAGTCGATGATAATCGTCACCGGTCCGTCATTGGTGAGACTTACAAGCATATGCGCCCCAAATTGTCCGGTTTGCACAGGGCGGCCCAGGTCCAGGCTCAGGCGGGCGACAAATTGTTCGTAAAGCGGCACCGCGATTTCGGGACGGGCCGACCGGCTGAAGGAAGGGCGGTTTCCTTTCTTGGTGCTGGCAAAAAGAGTGAATTGGCTAACGAGCAGGATTTCCCCCTGGACCTCCTGGATCGACCGATTCATGAGGCCCTTGTCATCATCAAACACCCGGAGCCGAACGATCTTTCCGCTTAGCCATTCAATGTCTTCAAGGCAGTCCTTTTCCTCCACCGCGAGCAGAACGGTCAATCCCTGGCGGATACTTGCGGTCGTCTGCCCGTCAATGTTGACCCTGGCCTCGGAGGCTCTTTGGATCACCGCGCGCATGCGAGAGTCATCAGGAAGGGGGTGAGGTGCCAATCCCATTTAAGCTTCGCCGGAACGGCCGACTCATAAGGGCCTGAACAAGCCGGAAGTTACCTGGCGGGTCACCTGGCCCGCGCAATCCTCGGCCGCGGTTGCGGCGCTTAATGGGACGATTTGCCCGGCAGACAACCCGCCTTGGCAAACACAATTGCGTAAGCGAGAAAACCAACGATCAGAATCCACGGATTGCCTTTGAAGGTCAAAAGAATGCCCCAGCCCAGCACAGCACTGATCAGCAGGTAAGCGAGGATTGCCAAAAGGAACTTCATAGCGAGATATTAGCGCGATTTGAAGAGTAAGCAAGCTTACCTTGTGGGCGCGTTGGCATGCCGAGCCTGGCGTTTGGGGACAGGCGAATGTTGCCGGTGGCCAGGGGACCGCTCGTCGTTGGTGAGAAAGTTTTTCAGGAAGCTCGGTTTGTCCTGGCGCCCGCCCCGTTTATAATCTCGCCACATGATGACGGCGGCACCGGTTGGATCGAGGCTCAACTCGGTGGTCAGGAACTGGAAAAGCAACTCCATCAACCGGACCAGGGCGATGCTGTTCGTGCGGCGGATCCGGGTATGCAACCATTGCGACCAGTGAAGAAACGCGTAAAACGGAGAAACATGCAACGGGGCGTCGGGAAGCGCTGGCGCGGTCGAGTTGCTTAATTCGGGCCGGGACCAGATCAGCGGTGTGGTTTCGATGAAGTTTCCGCTATTACCGACCAGGTCCCAATACCGGGCGAAGCGCCGCAAAGTGTGCATGGTGGCGAAGTCGATCAGCCGGTTTTGCAGGATCTCGTAGGGCGGGTTGGGATCGTAGACCATCTGCCATTCGGAGTCGTGTCGGATGATGGGAGTGCCGCGCAATCGCTTGAGTATGCCCACTTGTATTTCCTGCGGCTGCAGAGTTATTAAACGATCAAAACCCTCGGCGAAGCTGGCCAATGTCTCCCCCGGGAGGCCGACAATCAGGTCCGCATGGACGTGGACGCCGGTGCGGGTCCTCAGGAACCGAAAGTTGTCCTCCAGGCGGTGATAGTCCTGCCGGCGGCTGATCAGCGCCGCCACCGTTTCGTTAAAGGTCTGGACGCCGACTTCGAATTGGAGTGAGCCGGCTGGGAACCGAGCGATACACTCGCGCAAACCTGAGGGGAGCCGGTCCGGGATCATCTCGAAATGGTAGAACTGCCCAGGTTGATGACGCTGAAGGAAGAACTCCAGCAGAGTCCTGCTGACGTTCAGGTTAAGGTTGAAGGTGCGGTCCACGAACTTGAAGTGCTTTACGCCGCGATCGAGCAAGCGCTGCAATTGCGGTAAAAGCGCCGCCAGAGCGACCTGCCGCACCGGAATGTCAAGGGATGACAAACAGAACTCGCAGGTGAAAGGGCAGCCGCGGGAAGCTTCGATGTAAATGATCCGGTGAGCCACATCCTGCTCGTCGTAGAGGTGGTAGGGCAGCGCTAATCGCCACAAGTCGGGAGGCTCAGCCAGAATGATTTTGTTGGAGGGCTTGGTTCCGGACAAGAGCGTTTGGCAAACTTCGGCAAACTTTAGATCCGCTTCTCCAGTGATGATGTAATCCGCGAGTTGAACGATCGGCTGGCCTTCGGTTTCATAGCTGACCTCCGGTCCGCCCAGAATGATGGTAATGCCAGGAGCTACCTTTTTGATCGTGGTGATCACCTGAGCTGTTTGCGCAACGTTCCAGATATAAACGCCGAACCCGAGGATGCGGGGGTTTCGGGCCAGGAGAACCTCGGCCATGTCCAACGGCCGCTGGTTGATGTCGAATTCAACGATGCACGCTGAGGATTGCAGCGGGCCGAGGTTAGCAAACAAATAACGCAGGCCGAAGGCAGCGTGAATGTACTTCGCGTTGAGTGTAGTCAGGACGATCTCGGGCATCGTGCAGGGTAGCGTAGCAGCCTACAGGGCTGGTCTTATCGACGCAATCACGAGCGCATCCGGTCGGAGATACTTGCGAGCCACTGCTTTGACTTGGTCCAGGGTGACGGCGTCGTACAGGGCGTCCTCGGAATCGCTGTAGGCATAGCCCAGGCCGTAAAGCTCATCCAAGGCAGTCGTCATGGCTAATCCCCCGAGGTCCTGGCGGGCGATTTTTCGCTGACCGATCACCTTGGCCTTGGCACGCTTGAGTTCCTGCTCGGTCAGGCCGTCGAGGCGGAGCAGGTCGGCTTCACTCAACAACTCCTTTTCGACCAAGTCGGCTTTTTCGGGCATCGTTCCGGCGTAGAAAGCAAAATAGCCCGGAGCCAGGCCGATGAAGTTTTGAGCCCCGACGTAATAGGCCAGCCCGAGTTTCTCCCGGACGCGCATAAAGAGCCGTGAGCCGAGATCGCTGCAAGCTTCCTGGAGTAATTCCAGCGGGTAGCGATCCTCATCGCCAAGGGATGTCCCCTGGTAGCCGACAACAATAACGGCCTGTTTTTTGTCTCGGGTTTCCGACACCCGCCGCACGGAATCCAACACCCCGTTGGCTTGGACCGATTTCGCTGGGACCGGGTTCGCGCGAGGTTTCCAGCAAGCGAAGGCACGTTCGACGGCCGATTTGACGTTGGCAGCCTCGACGTCGCCGTAAATTGCGAGTACGCAGTTATCCGGAGTGGCATAAAGCGCGTGAAAGTGTTTAAGTTGATCGAGTTGGAGCTTCTGAATGCTATTCTCGGATCCCGAAGCATCCAGGCCATAGCCGGTCTCGCCGAACAAAGCGCGGCGCATCGCTTTGGAGGCGCTGTGCAGGAGGTGATCCCGCTGGGACCGAATGTTGGCCAACTGCACCTCCCGCTCCCGCTCCACAGCCGGAAGCGGGAAGCTCGGATTGAGAATTACATCGGCGAGAAGCGTGAGGCCAAGATCGAAATCTGTGCTGAGCACCTCGGCGTTCACGCCAAAACTGTTGTTGCCGCCATAGCTATCAATGCTGCCTCCGATCGATTCAATTTCTCGCGCGATATCCTCAGCGGAACGAGAACCGGTGCCTTTGAGCAAAAGCTTGCCCATGAGCTGCGTCACGCCGTTATTGTTGATATTTTCGACCAGCACCCCGCCATTGAACACTACGCGGAATTCGACGAACGGCAGTCGATGATCTTCCTTGACGAGCAGCCGCAGCCCGCTTGCGAGCGCGAATTTCCTGATGGGGTGATCGCTGGAGATTTCAACCACGCTGGCCTCTTTCGGCGCGGTGCCGTTCGGGAGCAGGGCATAGAGCGAACGATTTTCCGGAGTTAGATACCGAAGAGCGGCGCGCTGCAAATCAGCCGGTGTGACTTTCCTAACGGCGCCAAGGTATCGCTCCGAAAAGCTTAAATCATTGGCAGCCAGCCAATTTGCGCCCAGATCCTGCGCCTGGCCCTGCATGGTTTTGCGTGAGGAAAGCGTGGCGGAGACGAATTGCTTGACGGCTTTGCTTAACTCTTCGGGTGCAACCAGCGAGGTTTTAAGTTTTTCGATTTCGCCCAGCATCGCGTCGCGCGCGGCTGGGAATTTGTCAGGATCGCAGGTGGCACTCATGCCAAACAACCCCGGCGCCCCTGGGCTATAGGTCCAGGCATCGACCGAATGGACGAGTCCTCGCAATTCGCGGACCTGCTGGTACAGGCGGGAACTGCGGCCATGACCGACAATGGCAGCCAGGATATCGAGGAGCGGCATATCCGGATGACGCAGTTCCGGGATATGCCAGGCCAGGTGGAAGTGGCCCAATTCGATCGGGGCTTCTTCCACAATCTCGCGCGGGCCCACCTGGGTTGGTTCTTCCAGCAGAACCACCGGAGGGATTGCCTTGGCTTTGGCTTTTGCGTAGGCCTCGCGGACCTGAGCCAATACCGACTCAGGGTTCACGTCACCAGCAATCACAAAGAAGACATTATTGGGTGCGTACTTTTCGCGATAATAATCGAGGATGTCCGTTTGCTTGACCTCGTTAAAGATGTCCGGATAACCAATGATTGTGAACCGATAGGGGCTCTTGGTGTAAGCGGTTTCGAATAGCCTGCGGCCCGCGCGGCGGCCAGGGTCGTCCAGGTTCATGTCCATCTCCCGCACGATGACTTGCTTCTCTTTTTCCAACTCTTCGGTCGGCAACGTCGCGTGTTGCATGATATCGCAAAGGATATCGATGGCGACCCGCGCACCCGTATTGGGTACGTCGATGTGATAGACCGTGCGATCGAACGAAGTGTAGGCGTTCATGTAGCCGCCGGCCTCCTGTACTTCCTGGTCAATGCGACTGCCGGGACGAGTCGTCGTTCCTTTGAAAAGCATGTGCTCGAGTACGTGGGACAGCCCGGCGCCCAGCCACTTGCCTTCGTGAATGCTCCCGGCCATGCACCAGGCCTGGGCGGAGACGACCGGGGCGCTATGATCCTCACGCACGATGAGGGTGAGCCCATTCTCCAAGGTCGTTAATGTTACTCCTGGTGGAATCGAGGGGATCCGGCCGTTGTTTTTTGAAGCGATAGATTCGTTTGCTGTCATTATCTGGGCGGAAAGCTAACGTGAAACCGGGCTCAGTTCGAATGAAATCCGAGGGGACTGCGCGCCTGGCGCCCGCGTCTGGCCGTCGGGTTCCACTCAGCCGGCGACGTGCGGAATCTCGTCGAGAGGCCGGGCGCTCCCGGGGCCGTCACAGACGCGATGGCGCGGGGTCGGGTTGCCGCGTGGATTGCTTGCTGGGAGGCAAGAAGGGTTTGCGGAACGCGTCGTAGAAATCGTAGCCGTCCTCGAAATCAGCGCGGGTGTCATTTTTGGTCCTGGCCAATAACCCGTGGCTCTTGGCAATCTCCGCAGGGTAAGCCGACTCCAGCAGCAAGCGGTTAAGCTGCGCCAGCGACACGCCCTGCAAAGGTCGGCCGATGAGAAGTTTGGCCTCCGCAGAGAGAGTAACGTCGCCGAACCTCGCGCCCTCGTAGAGCGGGCGGGTGGTGATCAGCTCGTTGAGTTCTTTTGTCAGAGTCTCTCGGGATTCCGGCGCGCCTGGATCAGCGGCCAGTTTGAGCCGAACTGCCTCAGAAAGGTTCGACCAAATGAAGGCAGCTAAAGGATCTGATTGCTTTTGCAGTCGATTGACAAATGCCTCTAGATTAGTGATGTCGTCGATGCAGAGCGTCGGGCATCCGCCCGTTTCGACCAGATTGAAGACGAGTTCGCCGAAGTCTTGGCATGAGTGAATGCCCCAAGCTTCGAAGACCGTCATGGCCATAGGGCCGAATTGGTTGGACGCGTAATCCTTGATGCCGGCGAGCAATTCCTGCCCGGACACATGCCGAATGCCCTGCTTATCGCGGGCCAGCGTCCGCTGCGTGTGATCGAGTCCTTCGCGGATGAACAGATAGGCCTCGCGGGGATAACGAGGGTCTTTGATCGTTAGGATTTCGAGGGCGTCTTCAAAACTAACTTCTTGCATGTCAGAGCTTTACTGGTTCAACGGCGTACGTGGGTGGATGTGCGATTCGATAGGCCTTCACGGCCCATCCTAGCAATAATAAGCCCACCACAATGCATAGAACCATCTGTTCCCGTTTGGTCAGGCGGTTCACTGGAGTAAGAATAGCATATACCGGGCCGATTAACAATAACTTAGGCGGGCCTCGGGGCAGATCATGCTGACGATTAAGGAACCTTTGCTCCGAACCCGAGCTCGTGCTCCTAACCTTATTCGTAATCTTCTTTTACCCATTTGGTTCATCACCCCACCACGATATTGACCAATCGTTTCGGTACCACGATCGCCTTTTTGATGATCTTGCCATCGATGAACGGTTTGACTTTTTCC
>JANXQE010000492.1 GCA_025356925.1 Limisphaerales bacterium
GGGGCTGAGCGTCGATGCGCTGAACCCCCTCGCCGGGTTTAACCTGGGCGAAATGAAGTTTCCGGATGGAAAAATCGGCGACGTAGTCTCCGCGATCGGGGAGGAGATTCTGGAGAGGATCCAGCGTGGGCCGGCAGTTCCTGGTGCGCCCGCCGAGGCTAATCAGCCGGGCAACTCGCCGTCCAAAATTCCTGTACCAGCCGGTTTCACACTCGGGGACATCAAGTTTCCCGAATCCAGAATTGGCGAGGTGGTAACCGCGATCGGACAGGAGATTTCCCAGAGGATTGGTCGAGGGCAACCCGTCCCGAGTCCCCAGGTGAAGATCGCGCAGCAGGTTGGCGCCCCGCCCAAAATCCCCCTGCCACCACCGCTCCATCCCAAAATACATCTGTGGAGAAAACCGAAATGACCGAACCGGGTGCCGAGCAGCCCCGTCGCGGTCGTCTTTTCTCCGGGCGCCCCAGCGGGACGGTTTGCTGGATGCCGATCCTCATCGCGCTCAATCAGCTTCAGGAGATCATGGTTGGTGATGGGAAGCCGGGCCTGGTTCCGAAAACCGAGCGGTAAGCCGGCCGGCTTGCACGAGCCGCTGGTGTTCCCGGAGGGCGTAGCGATCGGTCATGCCAGCCAGGTAATCACAAACCGCCCGCGGCCAGCCGTCGCGCCGCGCTCGCTTGCGGGACATATTTCCGATCTCCGCATGGTGCTTCAGGTAATGCCGGAAAAGATCCTCCAGGACGTGGCGCGCGCGCACATGAGGCTCGTTCACCTTTGGATTGTCGTACAGGTTTTGGTATAAAAACCGGCCCAGCTCCGCGTTTAGCTTGCCCCGCGCCGGGCTATATTGGACCAATGCCTTGGCTTGCAACCGAACCTCAGCGACGGTCTGGATTCCGGCCGCACCGATCCGCTTTTCGGTGGTCATGACGACATCCTTGACCTGCAGATCGGTGATGCATCGAATGATAAAATAACGTCGGCACTCGTCGGGCAACTTTCCATACTGGCTCTCAACCGTTTTGGTGGCCTGTCGCCAGAGGCGCACCTCAGCGCCGAGCTGTTTTTCCGAGAGCAATGCGGAATCCAAACCATCATCAAGGTCGTGGCTGTAATAGGCGATCTCGTCGGCGCGATTCGCCACTTGGGCCTCGAGCGAAGGCGAGATCCGCTCGAACCCCGCGCGATCGGCGGGATGATCATGGATTGTCCGGTGCTTGATTAAACCTTCGCGCACCTCCCAGGTTAAGTTTAACCCCGGGAAAAGCGGATAGTTCTGCTCCAATTCTTCGACGGTGCGAAGACTCTGCCGATTATGCTCGAACCCGCCCTGGTCCTTCATCAGCCGATTCAGCACGGCCTCGCCTTTGTGGCCGAAGGGTGAATGGCCAAGGTCATGGGCCAGCGCGATGGTTTCGGTCAGGTCCTCATTCAATTTTAGCGCCCGCGCGATGTTACGCGAAATCCCCGCGACTTCCATGGTGTGCGTCAGGCGTGTGCGCAGATGATCCCCGGTGCCGTTGAGAAACACCTGGGTCTTATTTTCCAGCCTCCTGAAGGCGCGCGAGTGGATGACCCGATCCCGATCCCGCTGGTATTGGGTGCGCCATTCGGGCGGGGTTTCCCGGTATTTCCGGCCGCGCGATTCGCCGCTGAGCTGCGCATAGGAGGCCAGCGTTTGGCGTTCGAGCTGTTCGAGTTCCTGTCGCGTGCGGGGCATGAGGTTAAGGCCGAAGGCCGAAAACCGAAGGCCGAGAGCAGGCCGAGTTCCGAAACCCGAAGAAGCGGTCAGCTATCCCTGGAGTGATTCGGCCTTCGGAACTCGGGTCTCTTTCGTCCTGCGGATTTCGGATTTCGGATTTCGAGTCCAAATCCAACTCAGAACTGCGTATTGCTGTGGAGCACCTGCTGCACCGAGATGCCGCGCAGCTCGAAGAGGCGCCGAATGGCATCCTCGATCAGGTTATTCGGGCAAGACGCGCCCGCAGTGATGCCGACGGTTACCTTGCCCTTGGGCAGCCAATTGCCAGTTTCAATCTCCTGATGACGCTGCTGGTCGTAGTGGTGGATGAGGCTGTCGGAAGCCATCTTGGCGGCGTTCTTGATGAAATAGGTGGGCAGCTTGGACTCGCCCATTTCGGCAAGGTGGGAGGTGTTGGATGAATTGTAGCCGCCGATTACGAGCAAGAGATCCAAAGGATTGCGCAGCAGTTTTTCAAGCGCGTCCTGCCGGTCCTGCGTCGCGCCGCAAATCGTGTCAAAAAATCGGAAGTGGTTTGGCAAATCGGCGTCCCCGTACTTCGAAGCCATAGCCGCCTTTAGCCGGCGTTGGACCTCTTCGGTTTCCCCGCGCAGCATGGTCGTCTGGTTGGCGACGCCGATGGCCTGCAGGTGAAGGTCAGGGTCAAAGCCTTCCGAGTAAGCTCCGGTGAACTTGGCCAGGAAGTCGGCTTTGCTGCCACCTACCAGGATGTAATTACAGACATAATCGGTTTCGGCCAGGGTGAATACGACGAGGTAATGGCCGTTGCCGCTCGCTCGCGCCTGTGAGCTGGTCGCCATGGTTTCCTCGTGCCAGGCTTTGCCGTGAATGATGCTGGTGACCGCGTCCTTGGAGTATTGGCGAACCCGCTTCCAGACGCTCATCACGTCGCCGCAGGTGGTGTCCACAAACAGACAGCCCTTGGCCTCCAGCTTTTTGCGCGTAGCGACCTCCGTGCCAAAGGCGGGGATGATGACGATATCGTCCGGCCGCAACTGATTGATCTCCTCGTCCTGCGGCTTTCCGGCGATCGTGACAATACCCATGCGCCGGATCTGGTCGTTGACTTCCGGGTTATGAATGATCTCGCCCAGGAGAAAAATTCGGCGGTCCGGATAAGCGCGGCGGGCAGCATAGGCCAGGTCGATGGCTCGCTCGACGCCGTAACAAAATCCAAATTCCTTCGCCAGCTTGACCGTCAAGTCGCCTCCTGAGAGCACATGCCCGTTGGCGCGAATCCGCTCGACCAGTTCGCTCCGGTAATGCGAGAGAACCTGGGCCTGAACGGCCGCCATGATATCCGGGCGCCGTAGATTAATTTTCTGAGGAGCGGCTGGGGCTTCGGTTGACATGCTTGCATAACAGTAGCATGGGGGAGCCAGAAGAAAAGCTGAAACCTCGGGGAGCCTGGAGTGCGCCGGAGCCCAGGAAATAGAGCTTGCATGCGCGACTTTTGTTGCTAGTTTCTCAAACTCTTCGGTTTTGAGACAGGATCCATATGGCAAGAATTTGTGAATTAACCGGCAAGCGCCCGATAAAGGGCAGCATCATCTGGCGCAGTGGTAAATCCAAAAAGAGCGGTGGCATCGGCACGCACGTGACGGCCATCACCAAACGCCGATTCATACCGAACCTGCAGCGCGTGAAGGCTTTAATTGATGGCGAAGTTCGCTACATCAGGGTAACTGCCGCGGCGATTAAGAAAGGTTTAGTCGTCAAAGCCCCGAAACGTACCTGGAAGAAAGAACAGGCGGCAAAGGCTTAACGCC
>JANXQE010000514.1 GCA_025356925.1 Limisphaerales bacterium
AGCGACAGCCTCCAGTCCCTTCGCCGAATTGTCTCCTGACTTTGATTTTGAGGGCAAAGAGATGCAGGTGGCTGTTAGCCAGGTGCGGGATGGCAAGGTCGAACTCGACGCGGGAGGCACTCCGCTGATTGTCACGGCTCAGCGCGGCCGCGGGCGGGTGACCGTGCTGTTGTTCAGCCCGGAGCGCGAGCCGATGCGCTCCTGGCGCGAGCTGCCCACCTTCTGGGCCAAGCTGGCGGAGGTGCCGGGCGCCTGGTATGTTTCGAAGGATTTGTACTCGCAAGGCGGCTGGAGCACCGATGGGGTTTTCGGCGCTATGATCGACACGCGCCAGGTCCATAAACTTCCCGTCGGTTGGTTGTTGCTGCTGCTGATGGTGTATCTGGTCGTGATCGGGCCGCTCGATCAGTTTTGGCTGAAGCGGATTGGCAAACCGATGCTGACCTGGATCACGTTTCCATGCTACGTGGTCTTTTTCTCACTGGTGATTTACTTCATTGGCTACAAACTGCGCGCTGGGGAATCCGAATGGAACGAGCTCCACGTGGTGGACGTGTTCTTGAACGGGCCCGTGGCCGAGTTGCGGGGGCACACCTATTCGTCGGTCTATTCGCCGGCCAACCAGCGTTACACGCTGGCGAGCCAGCAGAAGTTCGCAACCCTGCGCGGCGAGTTTGTCGGGGGGTGGAACGCCACTGCCTCCAACGAAAAGGCCACGATTCTTCAGAGTGGCGACAGTTTTAAAGCGGATATCTTCGTCCCCGTATGGACCAGCGAACTTTTCGCCAGCGATTGGTGGCAGTCGGCGCCCGTTCCGCTCGCGGCTTCCGTGCATTCTGTGGCCGATGGGTGGGAGGTCCGAGTGGAGAATAAGACCGCCCAGCAACTGACCAATCTGCAGTTGGTCATTGAAGATCGCATCATCGACCTGGGCACGCTGGCCGGGCAACAGACCACCACCCAAACGGTCACGCGCCGAGCCGGCACGCCACTCAGGAATTTCGTTGCGAATTTTGGGGCGAACTTTCAAAGCGCGGCGGTTTCAAGGCAGCACGCCCTGGGCTCCACGGCCAGCGGCCAAATTTCCGACAAGCCAAACTCCACGGTGGCCGTTTCGTTCCTTTCCCAGCTCGGGCAGGCGCAGATGTATCAAAGCAGCTTCGTCGGGCCACCGGGTTTGGATCTCTCGCCGGTCCTGGAGCACGGCGGGGCGGTCGTGCTGGCCTGGGCGGGTGGATATTCGCCAGTCAAACCGATCTACCAGTTTTCACCGCGCCGCCTGCAGCGTGACACGCTCTGGCGCCTGGCGCTCAAAGTCGAATGAAGGTAACTATGACTGACGCCGCACCTCCAATCCCAGCGGTTCAAACCATCGGCCTGACTCGGATGTACGGCAACATCGCCGCGCTGTACGGTTTGGACTTAACAGTAAACAAGGGGGATTTGTTTGGGTTTATTGGCTCGAACGGCGCCGGCAAAACCACGACCTTGCGCATTTTGGCGACCTTCCTGGCCCCCTCCGCTGGGCAGGCGCGGGTTTTGGGCCATGATGTGGTTCGCGACGCCGACGCGGTGCGCCACGTGATCGGTTACATGCCGGATTTCTTCGGGGTTTACAAAGACATGGAGGTCACCGAATACCTCGATTTCTTTGGCGCCTGTTATAAGATTCCAACCGCACAGCGGGAAAAATCGGTGAACGACGTATTGGAGTTGGTCGGGTTAACCGAGAAAAAGGGAGCACTGATCGGGGCGCTTAGCCGCGGGATGCAGCAGCGGTTGGGATTGGCGCGGGTTTTAATCCATGACCCACAACTGTTGCTGCTGGATGAACCGGCCAGCGGGCTGGATCCCCGCGCGCGGATCGAGATGATGGCGATCTTGCAGGAGTTGCAGCGGCTCGGCAAAACCATCATCATTTCCTCCCATATTTTGAGCGAACTCCAAACCCTGTGTAACCGTGTTGCGATCATTGAAAAGGGCAAATTGATCTACAGCGGACCAGTTCAAGGCGTTCGCGATCAAATGTCCCAGGGCCGGGTGATCTGGGTTCGGGTTTCCAGCGACCAGGCCCAGGCGTTGGAACTGCTGAAAGCGAGGCCGGAAATCATCGAGGTCGTCAGCTTGGACGGCGAGATCAAAGTGACCCTGGCCGGCCACGATATCGACCATAGCCTGATCGCGGATGTCCTGGTTCGTGGCGGAGCCAGGCTGACCGAATTGCGGGAGGACGAGATCGGGCTTGAGGAGGTGTTCATGCGCGTGACTCGAGGGGAAACGCAATAGGTGATCGAGGCGGAATGACTCTGCTGCCGATCCTGGGCCGGGAGTTGCGTTTGCGGGCACGAGGACCGGCAAACTATTGGACTCGTTTTTGCGTCGCTCTGGCCGGAGTGTTGATCTGTTTGCAGTCGATGGAGTCGAGCCTGTTCGGCAGTCCCTCGATGATGGGGACTTTCGTCTTTAATGGGATCGTGGGTGCGGCGTTTCTGGTGAGTTGCGGGGCTTGTCTTCTAACGGCGGATGCCATTAGCGCCGAGTGGCGCGAAGGGACCCTCGGGCTATTGTTCCTGACGCGGGTGAGGGTGCTGGACGTTTTGCTGGGAAAACTAGGCTCAATTGGAGTAGCGGCCCTGTGCGGCCTGCTGGCATTTCTTCCCGTGCTCATGGTGCCGGTGCTGGCCGGAGGTATCACGGGCGGGGAAACCATCCGGAAGGGTTTGGGCCTGTTGAACGCACTTTTCCTGGCTCTCGTCATTGGCCTTTTCAGCTCGGCCGCGGAACACGAACGGTTTCGCGCAGTGCGCCGAGCGTTGCTGGTTCTTGCCCTGATCATCGTGGTGCCTTTCCTGGCCTATGTTGGCTGGGGCCGTGGGCTGTTTCTTTATGCCGGCCTATTGAGCCCTTTGGTAATGCTGATGCGGGCCGGTGACGCGGATTACTCGAGCTCGCCCCGGTTCTACTGGATTTCATTTGTCGCGGTGCAATTGGTGAGCTGGTGTCTTCTGGCTCAAGCTGGATTGCGCTTGCGGCGCACGGTGGCGAGCGATGGGGGCGGCGGCACCGGCATTCGCCCGCGGCAACCTCCAGAAGTCGCGAACCGCGCGATCGGGCTGGGCGTTTGGCAGCCTATAAAAGAGGAAGCAAGTCCGGTCGAATGGTTGGTCTATCGGCAGTACGGCGTCCATGCCGGAGTCTGGGCCATCGGGGTTTTGGCGTTGGCCTGCAATGCCTGGGTTCCCTTGGTTCGCCAGGCCCAAGGCATTCCGAGGGGCCCGTTCTTCCTCGCGGTCGCTTCGCCGTTGGGCACTGTTTCAGGACTGATCGGCGCCGCAGTCGTTGCCTGGGTGGCGAGCCGTTTTTTTGTGGGAGTGCGCCGGACCGGCGATCTGGAGCTGTTGCTCACTACCCCGGTGGGCGCTCAAACGGTGATTCAGGATCAATGGAAAGTGTTGAAACGCCTGTTTGTCTGGCCGGTCTTGTGCATGCAGGCTCCCATGCTCCCGCAGTTCCTAATCGGATTATCCGCTGGCCATGCCAAATCGGCAGGCGGATTAGGAGTTGACCTGACGTTCCTAAAGCTGCTCATGGTGGCCAACACGTTTCTTGGAGCCGCTGCTCTCTGCTGGCTTGGATTGTGGTTTGGGTTGCGGTCCCGAACCCAGGCCGGGGCGATTGTGTGGACGGTCGGTTTGGGCCAAGGGCTGCCGAGTCTCTTCGGGCTTTTATGTTCCATCTTTGCCGGAGCCGCGTTGAGTCCCTCAGGCGCAACGGCACGAGGGTCGTTTGTCGCCTGGTGGCTGCCTGAACTGGTTACCGCCGTGTTTTACCTTTGGCTGGTGGGCAGCGCCCAGCGGGGTTTGATCAGGGACCTCGCCGGCCGGGAACGGGCGAGACGAATGCCCGAGATGAAAACACCTGGGTAAGGGGCCGCTGTCTCAATCGTCCGTGGTGCCGCCAATCGGCTCACGAATCGCCTTGAAGGCTTTTGCCGCCGCCGTCTTCTGGTACGGCGAGTGCAGATTGAAGTAGATCCCGCAGAGCGGCCGAGGGCTGTCGTTCTGGCTCAGAATCACCGTGACCTGCCGGTCCAGGGCAATGCCGTGGCGAAGCTGCGGCCCGCGGTTTTCATACGCTTTGACGGCCTTGTTCAACAGTGACACGAGCGACGCATGGAATTCGTCAGGCGTCTTGTCGATGCAGATGATGTATTTTTCGTATGCCTTCATCGCCTCGGCGATTTCCTGTTTGAAAGTCTCGGCAGTCACGGCTCGCAGAATATAAGTTACCCTGCAAATTGGAAGCAAAAAACGCGCGATTGCGCCGTCCCGCGCGGGATTGGCAAACCGGGTTGCCGCGGGTATCACAGAGTTACCAGCCGACCGGCAGCCAGGTGAGTCTGGCCAGGGGCGGCGCTCGTCTCTCGTCTGCCTGGTTTGGTTTCAGGTCGAGCGGGCGGGCGTTTCAGTTCGGCTCGCTGAGTTGACCTTGCTGGCGAAATGCGCGCTCCAACAGCTCTCTCTCGTGCAGAGAGTAGCTGAGGGTTAACGCAATTTCCTGAGCGGCAGGAGTCATCTTCTTCCAGCTCTTTTGCAACGCATTGATGATCTTTTCGTCCGTGCTCTTTTTGGCGAGGTCGCCGAATTGATGCTCGAGGAACACCAGGCATAACGCGTCTTCCAAAACGCGGCTCTCCGCATCGGCGGGGAAACCGCTCTTTGAAACCAAAGCCTCGACCCGGGTAACCAGAACGTCGGGGTAGCCGACTTCCCGCAGGATCTCCCCAGCCCTGCGCGCGTGGTAAATCTTCAGGTCCTGGCGCCACCGTAGATAACCTGCCCGGCTCAACGGATAGGAATCCCGAGCAATGGCCCAGCGGCACAGGTGAGCGCTGCGGGCGGCCAGACGAAGTGCTTCCGAAGCATCAGGGTCCAGGCGCAGGACCCAGTCGCTGAGCCATTCGGCATAGACCCGCTCCCGTGGCAGCTCCAGGCCGTCTTTTAATTGCCGATGCGGGTCGCGCGAATTCTCCTCGTCGAAGCGTCCCAGGGCGGATTCAAATCGTTGGCCGTTTTGAGCAAGAAAGGGTCGATTCATGTTCCTAGTGTTGTGTCAAAAGTGCAGTATGCTAACAATGCGCAAGAACGGAAACGAAATAGGCTGAAGCCCAAGAAACAGGCATTGCCGCCCGGAAAAATAACAGCAGTGCCAACTCACTTAGGATTTTAGTCCGCGATAACCTTCGATGCACTCTGCTGCCGTATGAGAAAACCGTCGTTGAATGGACCGCCCTCGCCAGAGGATTTCCAGCGCCAGTTGAAGGAATTTGTCCGGCAACAGTTTCAAGCTGGCCGCGTCGAGCGGGCCCCGGAGTCGGAGGCGCCTGAAATGCCGCATGAATCCGCTGAGTCCAGGAAAGATCCCTTCGAGTTCTGTCGCAAGCCGCGGGAGGTGAAGGCGTATCTTGACCGTTTCGTCATCAAGCAGGACGAAGCCAAGAAAGTGCTGAGCGTCGCTTTGTGCGATCACTATCATCATGTGCGGCTGGCTCTGGCGGGGAAGGAGTTCCCCAATTATGCCAAACAAAACATCGTTCTGCTCGGACCGACGGGCGTTGGAAAAACTTTCTTGATTCGCAAGGCGGCGGATTTGATTGGCGTGCCCTTCGTTAAGGCCGACGCGAC
>JANXQE010000516.1 GCA_025356925.1 Limisphaerales bacterium
CCCGGAGCAAAGCGGGGTGCAGCGCCTACGGCCGAATTTGGCCGAGCCAAACCCCGTCGGTTATTGTTGCCAGTTGGAAGTTCCATTGCTCTGTGAATGGACAAACCAGAAAGGATGGTTCAGCATGAGTAGCGTCACTGGGCCAGAATCCAGGGTGCCAAAGAGCAAAAGATACGCTTTGGGGTCGCCGCGTAAGAATCGCGATCCGGCTTTGTCGCAACTTAGATATATCCATGTCCTGGTTCTTGAGATTCATTTCGATCATCCTGACGTGCCTTGCCCTAACGGTCCGGGCCGCCACTGAGCCCTATCTTCATGCGCCCTCGGTGGACACTTACGCGAGCCACGACCCGAGCGGGCAAACCATTCTTTCAAGCGGCCGATACCTGAAGCCCGTGGGGAGGCATTTGCCGGTAGCGCATTCTCCTTATGGGCTGGCGATGAGCCGGGACGGCAGAACTCTGTTCGTCGCCAGTGATGGAGTGGGCCAACTCATCACCGACTGGCACGCGGATAAGCCAAAATTGGCGGTGATCAACCCGCCGACTTATCAGGGGCGGAGTGGCAAGAAAGCTAAACCTACCAATGCGGGGGGCGCGGACTTCTCCCCCGATGGCCGCGTGCTGTATTGGAGCAGCGGGGAGACGGGCGCTATCTACCTCTTCGACGTGGCGACCGGCGAGAAGGTTGCGGAAGTGTCGCTCAACGCCCAGGTGGGGGGCCGCAAGTTCGAGGACAGCTACGTGGTGGATGTGAAAGTGAGTCGCGACGGCAAGCACCTTTTCTGCGCCGACGTCACCAACTTTCGCCTCGCCGTGGTCGATGTGGAACAGCGGGAGCTGGTTGGTTCCGTGTCGGTGGGACGCTATCCCTACGCGCTGGCGGTCGTGGGTGATCGCGTATATACCGCGAACATTGGATTGTTCGAATACAGTCCGATCCCGCCGCCACCAGATGATCGATTCGACAAACGCGGCATCACGTTCCCGCCCTACGGCTACCCGAGCCCGGAGGCGCGCGAGGGAGTGGTATTTGAAGGACGGAAAATTCCCGGCTTAGGCAAGCCGAACGTGCCCGAATCTTTTTCCGTGTGGGGCGTGGACGTTTCGAACCCGCAATCACCGAAAGTCGTGAGCCGGCTGAAGACGGGCCTGCTGGTCGGCGCTCCTTCGGACAACGGCAAGACGGTGGGCGGCAGCGCCCCTAACTTCCTGGTTGCGCAGGGCGAAGACCTCTTCGTGTCGAATGGCAACAACGACATCATTGAGCGAATTGACCTAACGAAGAGCAAGATTGCCGCGACAAAGCGCATTGTTCCTTCACCGTTGGTGGCTCGGGTGCGGGGAGTCAGTCCCTCGGGCATGGTCGTCTCTCCGGATGGAAAGCGTCTCTACGTGGCCGAGCTGGGAATCAACGCTATTGCCGTGTTGGACACCGGCACGCTCGCGGTGCTCGGACACATTCCAACTGCCTGGTACCCATATCGCGTCGCGTTTTCACCGGACGGGCGGCAACTGGTTTGCATCTGCTTCCGCGGCTTTGGGAACGGGCCGAACGCCGGCCAGGAAGTTCCCCGGAGCGACTTCCTCGGCCTGCGGGGTGTGGTCAGCATCCTCGAGGTGCCCTCTGATCGTGAGCTCCAGACCATGACCGGGGATGTTCTGGCCTACAATGGGATGCTGGATCGCCGCGCCGACCGGGAGAAGATGTCATCGCCCGTCATTCCAACGGTGCCCGGGGAAGCATCGAAACAGCTCAAATACGTGGTCTTCATCACCAAGGAGAATCACACCTACGACACCGTCTTTGACCGCATTCCCGGCGCGAGGCACGACCCGAGTTTGTTGCGTTGGGGATTGCACCAAACGATCCAGGGCAAGGACCAACCCACGCTGCAGGATGTGGGCGTGATGGTCAACCATAACGCCCTGGCCCGGCAGTTCACGGTGAGCGACAACTTTTATATGGAGCCGGAAGCGTCCGGTGTCGGGCATCGTTGGTTGGTGGGCGTGCAACCGAACAACCTCATGCAGATGACCTACTCCGTCGGTTGGCCCTTCAAGAAGAACAGCAGCGCCCCGGGCCGCCGGTATTCTATGGGGTCCAACGGTTCGCTCCTCCCTGAGGATTACCCCGAGGCGGGCTCGATGTGGGAACATCTCGCGCGGAACGGCGTTCGGTTTCGCAACTATGGGGAAGGATTTGAGTTTCCGGGCGTTGACGAGGACCAGGACGAGCATCCTACGGGCGCCCGGGAGGTCGTCAACATTCCGATGCCGAAGGTTCTCTATGACAACACCTGCCGCGAGTTTCCGATCTTCAACATGCATATCCCCGACCAGTACCGCGCCCATTGGTTCATGAAAGACTATGAGAAACTGTTCCTGGGAGGCAAACAACGGCTCCCGCAGTTCATTAACCTCGCCATCTGCAACGATCACGGCGCCGATCCCGAACCAGCCAGGGGCTATCCGTATCTGGCCTCGTGGATGGCAGACAACGACCTGGCTTTGGGTCGGATCGTCGAATTCCTGACTCACACGCCTTACTGGAAGAATATGGCAATCTTTGTGACCGAGGACGACGCCGGCGGGGAACCCGATCATGTGGACGCGCAACGCAGCGTGCTCCTGGTGATCAGCCCGTGGGCGAAACGGGGACACGTATCGCATCGACATACAACCATCGTCAGCATGCATCGCACGCTCTACCAGATCTTTGGTTTGCCCCCGCTGAACATGTTTGACGCCCTCGCGAACGACTTCTCCGACTGTTTCACGACACAACCGGACTTTCGTCCTTACCGGTGCGTACCGGTAGACCCACGCATTTTCGACCCACAGAAGGCCGTAGACCCAAAAGACCCGGAGTACGGACAGGCGCGCAAATTGCCGTCTTTCCCGTTAGACGATCCGGATGAGGTGGAGAAGGTCCTGCAGCGCGGGGAATCAGAAACTAAACCGCGCTGAGCGGCCCAGCTTCTCGAAAATGGTGAGCTGACAACTTTTGGCAGCGGAGGATGGCAAAGCCCGCGCTATTGCAGCTTGGATGGAAGCTGGGCGACCTGGGCGTAAAACGCGGCGAGTGTGCCGCCCGTATGCTGTTGGCGGACATCCTGGCCGAATTGGAACGTGGCCGCCGGGTCGAAGTTGCGAATCATCATGCAATAAGTCGAGTTGGCCATGATTCCGAGTAGTTGCCCCGTTCGGCTCAAGACAAGGTCGCCGCGGGAAGGGTTGAATTTACCGAACAGGCCCTTCAGGATGTTCCGATCCAACTTGAGATAATCCGGAGTGGTCATGTCGATTTCGAATCCGCACTCGCCATAATAATTCTCGCGGGTGCCCACCAGCACGGCATCTTGGAATTTAAATGGATCCGACGAAATCGGATAGATCTTACAACCAAGCTCCCGCGCCTGGGCGGCCGTCACGGGCACCAACACGACCCGAGGGTCCTGGAGATGGAACGATAAAGACCGAATGGGAACCACAACTCCATTGTGGGTGAGCGTCCCGGAGAGCCCGTCCCAATCCGTTCCCGGATTCCAGAACGTTAAGGGCGTGTCCTGGACATGGCTTAAGGCAAAGGTATTCCGGCCGTCACTCACCAGCACGGTCTGCGTTTCCTTGCGTTTATCCGCTCCCAGCATGCCCGGACGGAAGGCATCGAATCGCGCGTCGATGCGGTTGGTGACGAACTCGTTGAAAATCGTGTTGGGCGCGAGAGGCCGATTCTCACGGACTTCCTGCGCGAGTTCACTGGACTTGCTCGCCAGGGCTTTCACGCCCTCAGCCAGCTTGGCTTTTTCGACTCGCTCGGCTTTCACCTCGTCCTGCATGCGGGCCACTTGTTCGGTTGCGGAGCGTTTTTCAGCCTCGGCCACCTGCAGTTGGGTCGCGAGTAGCTGTCTGTCATTGAGGACGGCCTGATTACTTTGGGTCAACTGAGCCAACTGTTGTTGAAGCGCCGAGGAGTCCTCGAGTTTCTTCTTCAGTTCGGCTTCCATGGCAGCGAGCTTTTCCTTTGACAGCACGGTTTCGGCGGTACTGCTTTGCAGTTGCTGGTTGAGCGACTGGAGGTTTGCCTGAGCGGTGGCGTACTGTTGCTGGAGGCCAGCCTGTTCCTGTTGCAGCTTCTGGGCCTGGTCTTCCTTGGATTGGACTTCCTGCTGGAAACCTTGAACCTGCTTCTCGCGCTCGCTCAGTAAAGCCTGTTGTTTGCCGAGTTCTTCCCGGGCATGGGACAGTTCGCCGACCAATTGCGAGCGGCCCTTGCGTTCCTCGTCCAGGGCGAGGCGCATGACCGCGGCGAGATCCTTGCCGGCATCAGGAGCAGCCTGGTTGGTCGCCAGCTCCAGCTTGGGCGGGCGCTGGATCTTCTGTTCGGTCATCTTGTTGATGTCGACAGTGGAGAAGGCCAGCAAGCTGATGAGCAGGAAATCGCAAATGACTATCAGGATGGAGCGGTTCATGACGGCGTGGCGAACGAAGGCCGCGCGGCGGCGCCGACCCTCTCTTCAGGCAGGTTTTCCGCCTCGAGCAGCAATTTGCGCCGGGCCGGCCGGAGATGGAAAATCTTGAAGAACGAGACAAAGATGATGCCAAACGAAGTGGAGGAATAAGCCGCCATCAGGCTGAACTGGATAATGTTCAGCGAAACCAGGATGAGCGAGATGATCGTCCCCACGAACCCGAGGTACAGGCCCGCGTCGAACAGGTGATCTTCGTTTTCCAAAAGCTTGAGCTTCATGCGCGGTGGCACCCGCTGGCGGTGGATTTCGGCTAGCTTGAAGAGGCAGGCGACATAAATCAGCCCCTGCAGCACGAAGAATAGGAGCAGTGTTAATAGACTTAGTTGGTTCATAAATAATGACTTGGCGCTGGCGGCCCCCGCCGGGACCAGCTTGCCCACCGGGGACAGGCTCAGTCGAAAGGGAAACTCCACTCTTTGGCTTTCCTGAGAGAGAAACGGCTCGCTCAGGAGCAAAACCACGAGCAGGAACCCCAGCGCAAACAAAATCTCACGCGCCACATGGAACCCGCGCACTTGCAGCGGCCGTTCCAACACGGATGCCGCCGGCAAGGCATAATGCACACCCAATGCCAGCAGGAATCCCGCCACCAAATACAGAATCCACTTTAATGTCAGCGCAAACCAGGGTATTTGCCAACTTAAACCTGACCCAAAAGAGATTAGGGAGCCGATGGGACCATAGGCCGCCATCTCTCGGATGAAACTCGAACTATGCAGACGCTGATTGCGGTGCAACAACTCGCTCACGCCCCCGGCACCGTACCGCAGGGCGGCGCCTAGATCAGTTATCCCGCTTTGGCTGAACGTCATGAGATACCGAGCCACCTCGGACGGCCCTCCCGAGAGGTCGATGGCCGAGAACAGCACCGGCAATTGCTCAGCGGAACGCCGCACCAGGTTTCCCTGCAGACGCAAAGTTTCGGGGTCTGGAATGTTTCGGACAAACACAACCATCTGGCCCCAGTTGAATCGTTGTCCCAGTGACATCAAATCCAGTAAAACCTGTTCCAGTGGTTGGGGACTTGCCCCGTGGTTCGCGGCGGCCGCAAACAGGCAAACGCTGTTGCTTAGACCGGCCGAC
>JANXQE010000543.1 GCA_025356925.1 Limisphaerales bacterium
AGCACGACCAGCAGGACCAGGACAAATCTCCAAACATTATTTCGCTTCATGAGGGCAAACTAAGATTCACTGGACGCGCCGTTGCGCTCGGTGATTTCGGTGATGGCGGCCTTGGTGATTTCGAACTTCGAATCGCCCGACCGGATGGAGAGCGTCTTTTCCTTGACCGTAACCACCACGCCGACAACGCCGCCGGAGGTCACGATCTTATCGCCTGGCCGGACGGTCTTGAGCATCGCAGCATGGTCTTTGGCTTTTTTTGATTGGGGTCGGATCAGCACGAAATAGAACATCACGACCATGATGACCAACATCCCGACCGTGTAGAGCGCTTGACCGCGGGGATCGGGTTGCGTGCCGGGAGTGGCCGGCTGACCCATGCCGAGCATCGCTCCCACATTCAGCAAATTCATATTTATAAATGAGCCGATCAAGGTAGGGACGCGAGCGGCTTTGGCAAGCTTAAGTTAAGAAAACAAATCGCTTGGCCTTGTCCGGTGCGCGGCGCTACTATCCCGGGGAACCGAACACCGCTCCTAAATGAGATGATCCGTTTCTCCAGCTTGCGGGCCAGGTTGGTGGGCACTGTGTTCCTGGCCGTGGCACCCGCGTGGCTCGTGATGTACTTCCTGGTTAAAGCCACCGGAACCGAAAAGGATCTGCCCTGGATGCTCCTGGCCGGCGCGATCGGCCTGGTTTCCCTCGCCGCCGCGTGGCTCGGCGGCGAGCGTTTCGTGCTCCGCCAGGTCCGCGAGCTTTACCGGGCCGCGCGTCAACTGGCGGCCGGCGACTTGAGCAGCCGCACGGGTTTGTCGCATGAAACCAGCGAGCTGGGCGACCTGGCGCGCACCTTTGACAACCTGGCCGCTTCGCTCGAGAACCGCGTCAAGGAGAGAGAGCAGGCGGAAAAGACCTTGATCGCGCGTTCGCTGCAGCAAACGGTAGTCAGTGCCCTCGGCCAGTTCGCGTTGGTCAGCAACGATTTCAGCGCCCTGCTCAACCAGGCATCCATGCTCGTGGCGCAAACTCTCGAAGTAGAATACTCGTGCATTCTGGAGCTGAAACGGGACAACCTGCTGTGCCTGTCTGCGGGTGTTGGGTGGAAGAATGGACTCATTGGCAAGGCCTCCTTTCCTGCTGACCCGAAAACTCAGCCCGGGTTTACCCTCTCGGCGGGCGAACCCGTGGTGGTTGAAGATTTGAAGACGGAAACCCGGTTTGGCGGGGTTTCGCTGCTGACCGAGCAAGGCGTCGTCAGTGGGGTGACGGTAGCGATCTCAGAACAAGGGCAAGCCTTTGGCGTTTTGGGAGCCCACACCACGAACCGGCGAAGATTCACTGAGGATGAAGTCCATTTCCTCCTGGCGGTGGCCACGGTCCTGGCCATGGCCGTCGCCCGCAAGCGAGCCGAGGCCGAGTTGGAAAAGCTGGCTGCTTTCGCCCAGCTCAACCCAAACCCGGCTATGGAGCTGTCCCAGGATGGCACCTTGACTTACTTCAACCATGCGGCCGCGGAGTTGGCCACCTCGGTGGGTCAGGACCAGCCCCGGGCGATCCTGCCCTCGAACATCAGTTCGATCGTGCGGACTTGCCTCAGTAGCGGGCAAAGCCGGGTCAATCTCGAAACTAAAGTCGAGGGCCGAACCTTCTCGTGGCTGTTTCATCCGGTGCCCGGCAGTCAGGTGGTCCATGCGTACGTCGAAGACATCACCGATCGGCTCAGCCTGGAAGCGCAGTTGCGCCAATCCCAAAAGATGGAGTCAGTCGGCCAATTGGCGGCGGGAGTCGCCCATGATTTCAACAACATGCTCACGATCATCCAGGGGCACTCCGGCATGTTGTTGGCTAAATCGGGCCAACGCCAGGACCTGCTCGATTCGGCCCAGGCGATCTACTTCGCCGCCGAACGCGCCGCGAACCTCACCCGCCAGTTGCTGATGTTCAGCCGCAAGAACGTCATGCAACCCAAACCGGTCGATCTGCGTGAGATCGTCTCGCACATGACCAAGATGCTGGAGCGGTTGCTCGGTGAAACCATTACCCTGGAATTTCGCCCCCCGCCCGAAATGCCCCTGGTGTTTGCCGATACCGGCATGGTCGAGCAGATCATCATGAATCTCGCCGTTAACGCGCGCGACGCCATGGCCCAGGGTGGCACGCTGATTATCAGCACCAGCCACGTTGAGGTTGACGAGGCTTATGTCCAAACCCACCCCGAGTCGCGACTCGGGTCCTTCGTCTGTTTGAGGGTTACCGATACCGGTTGCGGCATCGACCAGGATACCCGGGCCCGCATTTTCGAACCCTTCTTCACCACCAAAGAAATTGGCAAAGGCACCGGGCTCGGGTTAGCTACCGTTTACGGCATCAGCAAACAACACGACGGCTGGATCGATGTCGCCAGCGAAGTCAACAAAGGCGCCACTTTTAGCGTCTTCTTCCCCGCCAACTCCCAGCCCATCGAAGCCAAGATCGCCCAAACCGCTCCCGAGACCGAGCTGAAGGGCGGAACGGAGACCATTCTGATCGTCGAGGACGAGCCGGTTCTGCGCGATATGGCCCACGTGATCCTGCAGGAATGTGGCTACCGGATTCTAGAAGCCAGTTCTGGCCGGGAAGCCTTGCTGGTCTGGGATCGCCATCAGGGGGCAATCGACCTGGTCCTGACCGATGTCGTAATGCCAGAAGGCGTTTCGGGCATGGACCTGGCCCAGCGGCTCCTGGCGGCTAAACCGAAGCTCAAGATCGTCTTTGCCAGCGGTTACAGCATGGATAACCTGGACACTGCCTTTGTGCGCAACGGTCGCGCAGCTTTTCTCCAAAAACCCTACACTCACATCACTCTCGCCCAAGCCGTCCGCGGAGCCCTTGATTCTTAACGTATTGTCGGAGCGGCGAGTCTCTCGAGTTCCAGTTTGTTTTGGCGTCTTCCGCTGAGAAACTGACTCGTCCGACTCCTCTCTCTCCGAGGTGCTGATTTCACTCCCGCGTGCCCACGTGGCTCAAATCGATCGGCTGGAAGCCGAGCTTGCGAGCCGGTGACCCGGTACGCAATTGAAAATCGTATCGCTCGGGCGCTGCGAAAAGCGGGTCCGCCACGACGGAGTGCAAATCGTGGTCTCGCCCGCGCCACTGCTCCACGGTGGCAGTCGCGAACCTCAGGTCCTCCGGTTTCGACCCTGGCCGCGCATCGAAGTACAGATTCCAATCCATCTGATAACTGTCTTTTGACCAGTCCCCTCCCAACAGCACCCCGGTGTCGAAATACACCAAATTGGTCTCGAAAAAGAAGCTGACGTGGGGTTCGACGCGCGTCCGCTGCAACTGGTGGTCGCGGGCGAAAGCAAAGATATTGTTCCGCAACACGTTAGTCTCGCCGTAGTGTTGATGGAAGCCGCCGTGGGTTGTACGGTAAACGACGTTGCTGACCGCCACGATCCCGCTACTGCCCTCGTCGAAGTAAATCCCCCAGCCGCCGTAGCGGAGACCGGCAATATCGTGCCACAGGTTGTTGACGATCCTCGACCCGGGCTGCTTGCCAAGTGTGTAGATGCCGCCCATGTCGCTTAGGATGGGACCATCTCCGTCCGATTTAACGCCGATGTGATGAACGTGATTGAAGGCGACCAGGTTATTGGACGCCAGCGCCGGGCCGTAGCCCCAGGTCCAACCGATCGAGATCCCGGTATAGTAAAAATCGTGGATGGAATTGTGAAGAATTCGGTTGTCGGCTGATTGGCCGATCCAAATCCCGATGGCGCTGTGGAACATCTCGCCGCCGTCGTGAATTTGGCAGTCGCTAATCTCGTTGGCGCGCGTTTGCTCGGATGCCCGATCGCGGATGGTTGTTTCCCCGAGCTTTACGCCCCCGGCCCCCAACTCGGAGAACTCGCAGTGGACGATCCGATTGCTCTGGCAGCCGCGGCTCAGTTCGAGACCGTAATCGCCTAGATTCTTGAACACGCAGTTCTCCAGGACACTGTTCCTCACGCCCTCGCCCCTCACCGCACCCGGAACGCCGATTTCAGCTTGTCCGAATCCCCCTACCTCCGGTGCGGGTCCGGGCTCGATCGTCGGTTTGTCTTTGGCGTTGGCAAAGCCTTCCGGAAAACACCACTCCGAGTGGGAGAAGGTGACTCCTCGAATGGTAATGCGCTCCACAAACCGCTCTTTCTCAGGCTGGCCCTCCAACCGCAGGACCTGCGTGAGCGCCGGCGCAAACGCCTCGAGGTGTTTTAAAGACTCACCTCGACGCGGCAGGTAGTAAAGCGTCCCGAGGTGTCGATCCAGATACCATTCGCCCGGTTCGTCCAGCGCTTCAAAAGTCCCTTCCAGGTAATACAAGTCTCCCTCCTCGAGCGCAAAAACCGAACGCTTGCTGAAATTGATCACCCGCTCAGCCTCATCGAGACTGAACACCGGTAATCGGGAGTCCACCCAACGGTTCATCACGACGACCTCCCCATCGGTGATCGTGTTCCATCGCTTCAGGTCGCCGGGAGCATAACGGAACCTTGTGTCGCCCTTGGTCCATTCCGCGCGGGCGTCAACCAGGTTCGCTATTTTCAGGTAGCCTTTGCTGGGATACCGGGCGCGCACCGCTCGATGGCCATTGACCCACAGTTCGCGAAAATACCAACGCCCGTTGCCAACTGCCGGAAGCTCGGCCGCCCACAGCCGCTTTCCCTCTCGCTCGACCTCTTTCCACCCGGTGATCCGGCGGCCGGCGCTTAGTATCGGCTGGGCTTTGGATAAACCAGCCACCGTGAGGCCCGAATCCTCGGGCAGCAGGACCAACGGTTCTTTCAGCTCATGGATTCCGGGCCCCAAATAGATGGTCGCTGAAAGTTCGCCGGTGCTCGAGGCGCGTTTCCTCCATTCGCGTGTCGCGTTAAGCGCGCGTTCGACGCTGGCGAACGGACCTTCGCTTTTCGATCCGTGGTGCGAGGGGCTGCCACCCGACCATTGCTCGTTCCCGTTTGTCGCAACGTAGAACACACCCGGCGCAGGGTTGGCAGCGGACGCGCCCCGAGTGCCTGCCGCGCCAATAAAAAGTTCCAGGCCAACTAAGGCTCTTAAGATCAATTTCATATTGTTGTCGCTCCTGGGCTTTGGGATTTCGCACCTCTGGCGGGCGGCGGCGTTTTCGCTGCCCCGACGGCAATGAACTGAGAGTTCACAACCCTCGCTATCGGTTCACCGTTCACTCTTCGCTGCTGTTATTGGCCACCACCGCTTTAGCCCCCGCCGGATTCGTGATGCGCAACTGGCCGGTCATCACATTGTCGGTGATGAC
>JANXQE010000567.1 GCA_025356925.1 Limisphaerales bacterium
CGCGAAATTCCGCGGCGAATTTGAGGAACGGCTCAAGGCCGTGTTGCGCGAAGTCGAAGAGGCTGCCGGAGCCGTTATCCTGTTCATAGACGAACTGCACACGCTGGTTGGCGCGGGGGCAGCCGAAGGCGCCACCGACGCAGCCAACATCATGAAGCCGCAGTTGGCGCGGGGCGAACTGCGGGCGATTGGCGCGACCACCCTGAACGAGTACCGAAAATATATCGAAAAAGATGCCGCACTCGAGCGGCGCTTCCAGCCGGTGTTGGTGGTCGAGCCGGACGTGGAGGCGACGATTGCGATTTTGCGCGGACTCAAGGAACGCTACGAAGTGCATCACGGCGTTCGGATTCAGGATTCAGCGCTGGTGGCCGCCGCCACACTTTCGCATCGCTATATCACCGACCGCTTCCTGCCCGACAAAGCGATCGACCTGGTGGATGAAGCGGCCTCGCGCCTGCGCATGGAACTAGATTCGATGCCCACTGATATCGACAAGCTCGAGCGCCAGATTTTACAGCTTGAGATCGAACAAAACGCGTTGCGCCGAGAAAAGGACGACGCTTCGCGCGAACGTCTTAAAAAGATCGAGCGGGACCTGGCTAATTTGAAGGAAAAGTCTCAGCAGCTCAAAGCGCAGTGGCAGAACGAAAAGGCCGCCATCAACGCGGTGAGCGTGGTCAACGGCCAGATTGAGCAAGCGAAAACGGAACTCGAAAGCGCCCAGCGTCAAAGCGACCTGAACCTGGCGGCCCAGATCCAATATGGCCGGCTGCCCGAGTTGCAGCAGAAGCTCGCTGCCGCGGAGAAGGCGTCGCGCGAAAAACCAGCCGGACAGCGTTTGCTCCACGAGGAAGTCATCGACGAGGATATCGCCCGGGTCGTCTCGACCTGGACCGGCATCCCGGTTCTGCGCATGCTGGAGGCGGAACGCCATAAACTGGTCAAAATGGAGGAACGTCTTGGGCAGCGAGTCGTGGGACAGGAGGAGGCGGTCAAAGCCGTGGCCAATGCCGTGCGGCGTTCGCGCAGCGGTCTGCAGGATCCCAATCGTCCGATCGGTTCCTTTATTTTCCTTGGTCCCACCGGCGTCGGGAAAACCGAGACCGCCCGGGCCCTGGCCGAGTTCCTGTTCGACGACGAGAATGCCATGGTCCGCATCGACATGAGCGAGTATATGGAGAAACACTCCGTGGCGCGGTTGATCGGGGCTCCGCCCGGGTACGTCGGCTACGAGGAAGGCGGCCAACTCAGTGAAGCCGTCCGCCGGCGACCTTACAGCGTGGTTCTTTTCGACGAGATTGAGAAGGCGCACCACGACGTGTTTAACGTGCTGCTGCAGGTTTTGGATGATGGCCGCCTCACCGACGGCCAGGGCCGCACGGTCGATTTCAAAAATACGATCCTGATCCTGACGAGCAACATCGGTTCCCCCATCATTCAGGAATACTATACTTCCGGCAAACTCGGACCGAAGGATCACGCCGAAATGGAGCGCCTGGTTCGGACGGAATTGCGGACTCATTTCCGGCCCGAGTTCCTGAATCGCGTGGATGACACTATCATTTTCCACAGCCTCGCCGAGAAGCAGCTATCGCATATTGTCGAGATCCAGTTGAGCCGGCTGGACAAGCGTTTGGCCCAGCAGCAGCTCACCCTCGAGGTGGACCGCTCGGCCAAGCAGTTGATCGCGCGGGAGGGGTATGATCCTCAATTTGGCGCGCGGCCTTTGAAACGCGCGATTCAGGATTTGCTGCTGGACCCGCTCGCCTCGAAGCTGTTGGCGGGCGATTTCAAGCCCGGGGATCGGATCAAGGTTGTCGCGCACGACGACGCGCTCCGGTTCGAGAAGAAATAAATAAAAAGGCTAAGGCGCGTTCGTGCCAGCGGCATCGAACCGGATGATCGTCTCGCCGGGTTTGCCATAGCCGAGTCGTTCGCGGGCCAGCCGCTCGATGGCTTTAGGATCGCGACGCAGCGCGTCAATCGAACCTCGCAGTTGCTTCGAGGTTTCCTCCTCCTTCTGGATGCGCGCGTCGAAGCGGAGGATTTCCTTGCGGTTGCGCTCGTTCTCGCGGATGAGCGGCAAATACCAGACGGCCACCCCGAGCAGCCCGGCGATGAACAAAAGAAAGATCACCACCCGGGTCAGCTTGTCCCATAGGTTGAAATCCGCGTTCATCAGCGGCGAGTAAATCACGCGCTTGACGGGGAGTAAACCCGAATTGCTACAGTATTTAGCTGTCATCTCGCTGGGTTTGCGATCAAACTGGAGCGACATGATTGAATCGGTGTTGTTGATTTTTGATCCCACGGGGAGCTGGGGGCGAATTGTCCGGGCCCAGCGTGGTCCCTTGTCCATTCTGCTGCGATTCCTGCTTCCCCTCTTGCTTGTGACCTGCGCGATCGAGGGCTACGGCCTGATACATTGGGGAAAACTGCAAGGGGTGATGTCGCACCCGCGAACTTATTCGCTCGGAGAAGCAGTGCTTTTTGAATCCGGGCAACTGCTGACCTCGCTGGTGCTGGTCTTTATCGGGGCGGGGGTGCTCAAGTCGATGGGCGGGACCTTTCATGCCCGGAACACCTACCACCAGGCCTTCACGGTCGTGGCCTACGCGCTCAGCCCTTTTTTCCTGCTGCGCTTGTTGGATGCGTTTGCCCCGATTTCCCCCTGGGTAAGCTGGGCGATTGGAATCTTTCTGGCCTTGGCCGCTCTTTATCATGGCGTGCCCCAGGTGATGCAACCCGACCCGCCCCAGGCCTTCGGGCTGTATCTCATGACGGCGGTGCTGATGTTTTCCATCACTGGGGTGATGGGATTCGTTGCCGCGTGGTACTTGCAAGGCAAGTTCACCAAACTCGATGCGCTCATTTCAGCTTTGGCCGTCCGCTTCTTTTGAACCCTAATCTGTGCGTCACGGAATGACCGAAACGGAGAAGAACATTTTGGAATCGCTGATCGCCCTGGATCACGCCGTCAAGTCGCTGCGGACCGCCCATCCCAAACCCGATTTACGGGCCATTTTTGCCCGGCTCGAGCGATTGACCGAAGAATTGCCCCCGCACTCAGATCCGAGCCTCCTCCACTATCTTCGTAAAAAAAGCTACGAAAAAGCCCGGCTGGCTCTGGAAGGCCGCGACGCGGAGAATGCCCGGGGCGGTTGTCAGCGGGATTAAAGGGCTTCCGTGGATCCCCCGGGGCTCAGGATTTCGGCCGACGGCTGGGATCTCAGTGGGAGCCCGGCTACTCCCCATCTTGGTCGCCGGAAGCGCTTGACCTGAATGGACGGGTTCGGGGAAAGTACCCCCGGATTTAATTCCGGATTTGAAGATCATAATGAAGCAGATGCGTCTTTTGTTTATCGGAGTGCTCATCGTGTCTTTCGCGACTGTACCGGCCGGGCTGGCGGTCTCAGAGAACAGCGCCAAATCGAGCGCCCCCACTTCCTCGGCCAAGGCGCCGCACCGAGGGATGGCGCGCAACCCTTATCTTGGGGCCATCGTCGTGGACGCTGCAACCGGCAACGTCTTGTTCGAAGACCAGGCCGACGCCCGGGGCTACCCCGCCAGCATGCAGAAGCTCATGGACTTGCTCATCATCCTGGAAAAGATCGAACACGGCCAACTCTCCCTGCAGGCTCAGGTTCCCGTGAGCGCAAAGGCAGCCAAGACCGGCGGCTCACAGGTGTGGTTGGCCGAAAAGGAGTCCTTTTCACTGGATGACATGCTGTATGCGCTGATGGTGCAATCGGCTAACGACGCCGCCGTTGCCCTGGCTGAGAAGGTCGCCGGCACGACTGATGCCTTTGTGGAACTTATGAACCGGAAGGCCAAGGAGTTGGGCATGAACAGCACCGTGTTTCATTCGGTCCATGGCTTGCCGCCCAGCGTGGGCCAGGAGCACGATGTGACGACCGCTCGTGATTTCGCTATTCTGTGCCGCGAAGTGGTCAAACACCCGGAGGCCTTGAGATACACGTCAACTCGCGAACGGACGTTCCGGCAGAACGTGCCTGGTAAAACCGTGGTTTTGCGGACACACAATCACCTGCTTGCCCATGTGGAAGGGTGTGATGGCCTGAAGACCGGCTTTTTTGCGCAGGCTGGCTTTTCCATCGCCGTGACGGCGGCGCGGCAAGGCCAGCGCGTGATTGTGGTCGTGCTGGACAGTCCGGACCTGAAAACCCGCGACCACAAGGCCACCGAACTCGTCGCCAAAGGGTTTGCCGCGTTCGGCTCGGCGGTGCCGGCAAGGGCGGCCTCCGCCCGAACCGGGACAACGGTTGGCGTTTCAGCTAAGTAAGCAAATAATCTCCACTGAGAATCCTCGACTCGACCAGATTCGAGCAGAGGTGGAGTAAAGGGGTGAGAGGGTTGAAAACTGCAAAATGCAAATTGAGAACCTCAACTTTCAATGAGCAATTTGCAATCCTCACTGCAGCTCCACATGCCCGCATAGGTGCACCTCCAGGCCGAGGCTCGCGAGCATCCTGGCCTTGATGCGGCAGGCGCGATGGGCCTGCTTGCGATTTGGAGCGTAAACGACCTGGAGATGGTTTGACTTGTGCCGGGCCATCATTTGATCGCGAGTGACGCCTTCGAGCACCGCGTGCATGATCGGCCATTGGGGCGTGGTTTCCCGCCACCGGCGTTCGGTTTCTTTCGGCGGCAGGCTGACCACTTCGGCCACGCCGAGATCGCAATGCAACTTGCCGTCCATCATGAACACGCGGCTCCAGACAATCTGGCCGGGCTTGGAAACGCCTTTGATCGTGCCGCCGCCGAGCCGGAAGTACATCGGGGGTTGACGTTCGCTGGTGGCGCCTTTGAATCCGCCACTGAGGTGCGCCGGGGGAACCGCCCCGGAAATGAGGAACACCCAAACGTAATCGTTCAACCCGTCGCCTTTATATTGCTGGCCCCAGCGGAGATCATGCAGCGTGTTTTCCGGAGCAAAACCTAATTCGCGCCACAAACGATAGGTCACCAGCCCATCCAGGCCCGCGCACTCATCCACCTCATTGAAGTGCGGCAGCCCTTCGCCGGCGAATAACGGACGGGCTCCTCGGGCCGACTTCACTGGTGGGCGATCGACATTGTTGAGCAGCCCTTCCACCAGGTCGCTTGCGGGCGCCAGGTCTTTGAGACCTTGCTGGTACTGGATGCCGATGGTCGAGCAGCCGAACTCATCGGCCAATCGGAGCGCGGCAACATACATTTTGCATTGCCCGATCGTTTGAGCTTCCGTCAGCTCCGTCTCCTCGTCGGCACCCCACTTAAAGGTCATGCCCTTCTTGAGGAGCCAATTCAGGACTTCGCGAGCCTCGGCGTCGCTGACCTGCTGCATGGCCGCATAGAGAGCGGACTGGCTGAGACGCTCCTTAAAAACACCGGTGGGATTGAGCAATTCGTCCGGGATAATGGCGTTGAACATGCCCATGCAGCCCTCATCAAAGACGCCCATGATCGCTTTTTCCTGCTTGAACTGGACCGCGGCGCGGCGCGCGATCCGCTCGTCCTCGGGCGGGAGTTTGAGCAGGTCGAGATCCCGGACATGGCTCTGGTCATGAGTAACGGCCCCGGTGGCGAGCCATTCCCGGAGACCGGCCGTAAAGAAGCGGTCGGTGAAATCCTCGCTCCAGAGCGTGCTGTATCGAATGCCGGTTTTCGTCATCGAACCATTTAGATTGAGCATGCCGACCAGGCCTGGCCAGGTCCCGCTCCAGTTGGCGACGGTCAAAATGGGTCCGCCATGGGTCATCAGGCCCGCCAGCACGTGGTGGCTGTACTGCCAGACCGACTCCGCAACGATGAGCGGCGCGTTGGGGTCCAACTCTCGGAAAACAGCCATGCCCACCTTTTGCGAATCGATGAACCCGTGCTGTTTTTGCGGATCATACGAATGGGCGCGCACGACTTTCCAGCCTTCGGCCTTGAGGGCGCGTCCGAGGGTTTCTTCCATCTTTTCCTGTGCCGGCCAGCATTTCTGGTTGGCGGACAGCCGCAGGTCGCCGCTCGAAATCAAGTAAACGTGTTTGGGTTTCAGTGGAGCTATTGTTTTCATGTTCTGATCGCAGACAAATTTCTTGTGCCCTGTTTATCACGCAGGCCGCGGGTCGTCACCTAAACTTTTAGCTGCGGGCGATTGACGCTTGGGCGTCCTTCTGCAACTGTGTGCCCGCTGGCAAGACTGAGGACGAGCACGTGGACATCAAAAAAGCCATCATTACCGCTGCTGGAAAATCCCAGCGGACACTGCCTTTGCAAACCCTGGTGGACCGGGATGGCCAGACCAAAACCGCGTTGCGGATTCTGATCGAGGAAATCCTGGCGGCCGGCATCGACCAAATCTGCGTGGTGGTGTGCCCGGGGGACCAGGCGGCTTACGCGGTCGCCGCGGCAGGGTCGGGGGCTCGCCTTCAGTTCGTCGAACAAACGGCTGCTCTTGGATATGGTCACGCGGTGTTCTGCGCCCGCGAGTTCGTGGACAACCAACCGTTTCTTCTCCTGGTGGGCGATCATTTGTACGTCAGCGGTGGTCCAAAGCGGTGCGCCCAGCAACTGGTCGAGATCGCCGAGGCGGAAAATGCGGCGGTTTCAGCGGTGCAAGCCACCCATGAGAGCAAGCTGCCGTACTACGGCGCCATCGGGGGCCACCTGGTTGCCTCGAGGAAAGGCCTGTATGAGATTTCACGGGTGCTCGAAAAACCCACCCCGACCGAGGCCGAGCAAACGCTGATCGTCCCCGGGCTGCGAGCCGGCCATTATCTATGCTTTTTCGGTATGCACGTCCTGACGCCGGTGGTGATGGAACTATTGCGGGAAGAACTCGCGCAGGCCGGCACCCGGACCGTTCCCCTCAGCGCCGCACTGGCCAAACTGGCGGGGCGCGGCCGCTATCTGGCTTCGGAACTCTCGGGGCGTCGCTATGACATCGGGGTCAAGTACGGCTTGTTGACCGCGCAAATGGCCCTGGCGCTGGACGGTCAGGATCGTGACGAGGTGATGAGCGGCCTGCTGGAATTGTTGGCCCGGCGAGAACTCCGGTAACCACTCGCTGAGCCATGGCCGATCTGATTCGCA
>JANXQE010000583.1 GCA_025356925.1 Limisphaerales bacterium
GAAAATATGGCACCCGATATCTCCGGACCAGCCGGTGCCGAAATCCTGCCATGCCCGCCACTTGGTGGGGTGATAAATGTCGGGGGCAAAGGGCCGGGCGGGAGCCGTACCCAGCCACAGATCCCACTTCAGAGACGACGGTGGCGTCTGCCCGGCGGGCGGCCGAGGCCCTTTGAGACGGTAGCTCTCGACTGCGCCGGGGCGGTTGGAGCACAGGTAAGCGTGTGTGATCTTCCCAATGCGGCCCTCACGCAGCCAAAGCACCGCCGTCCGCTCGTGGACAGTCGAGGCGACCTGAGTGCCCAGTTGGGTGATTACGCCCCGGCGAACAGCCGCCTGGGTGAGCGCGCGCACTTCCGCAACGTCATGGCAGAGCGGTTTTTGGCAATAGACGTGTTTTCCCCTCTGGATCGCGCTATAGGCGATGGCGAAATGCATGTGATCCGGAACCGCGACGTTTGCGGAATCAATCCGTTCTCCTTCCTTATCAAGCAGCTCGCGCCAATCGGAGTAAAGCCGGGCGCGCGGCGCGGCCTGGGCGGCTTTCTCAAGATTGCCGGCGTCCACATCGCACAATGCTGCAATCTCCACCTTGGGATGTTGCAGGAAATTTTGAAGGTCCCCCCATCCCATGCCACCGACACCGATGCAGGCGTGCAGCAGACGTCCGCTGGGAGCCGAGACTTTGGGTCCGGGCGTTGAACTGCGGCACGACACCAGCCAGGGCGCCGACACGGCCGCGCAGCAGGTGGTGCGCAAAAACCTGCGTCGCGACCAGGTTATTGGGACAGCGGCGGAATTCGGTGAATCGGTCGAAACAGAAGCGGAGACATCCGTTTTCATGGAGGCAGGTTGAGGAGCGTCACTTGAGATTGCAAGCCTTTCAGGGCAACTTTGGTGCGCTTTGCTGGTTGAAAGTGTCCGCGTTTTTTTCCATCTTGTATCCAATGAAAGAATCGTTTTTTCTGGCGCTTTTAATAGCTGTTGCTGCGGGCAATGGCTGCGGCAAAGCGGCTGAATCGGCCGCTGTGGTGGTCGCGACCGACCCCGGGGCGCCCACTCAAGCGCAGGGCAAACTGGCGACGATGAGGATCTACATCCGCGCCGAAGAAATGGTTGCGGAACTGGCCCTGACGGACGACCAACGGCGTGCGGGCATGATGTTTCGCACCAATATGGATGCCAACGCGGGGATGCTTTTTCCGTTGCCCTACACTCAGCGCGCTTCGTTCTGGATGAAAAATTGTCCGCACCCGCTTTCGGCCGCCTACATCGATCCGGAAGGGATCATCCAGGAGATCCACGACCTTCAGCCGTACAACACCAATGCCGTGGTCGCCGCGTCGGACAACATACGTTTTGTGCTCGAAACCCCTCCCGGCTGGTTCCAACAACACCATATCGTCCCGGGTGTCGCTATCACCACCGAACGCGGTCCGCTGATGAAGACGTTTTTTCGCGCGCGTTAACTCGTAAGCTGCTCCCATCCGCTGTCATTCCTGTTGACGACCTGAAAATCGCTGGAGCTCCCCAATAGCTTCGTAACCCGACCGATGCAGGGCCACGGACACAGAACAAACCATGGCTTCTCCCTTGGATCTGTAGTAATCTGAGGCCGATGAAGAGATTTAAAATGAAGCGATTAGTGACAGCCGCAGCCGGGGTCGTCCTTGCGAGTTCCCTTTCGGCAGCCTGTGCCGAGAGCCTTTTTAAAGACCCGGTGCTAGCCGTTTCGCCTCACAGCATTAACTTTGGAGCGGTGCCCTTCAAGTCCAGCGTGACGAACACTTTTCTCGTCGAGAATTGGGGTGGAGGCAAGTTGGTCGGAAAAGCAACCGTCCCGCCTCCCTTCAAAATCCTTTCCGGCGCCAAGTATCGGTTAGGCCGGTCCGACGTCCAGATCGTCACGATCTCCTATACCCCAAGCGGCGCGCCGATGGACACAAACTGGGTCAAATTCAGCGGCGGCGCGGCAACAACCGTTCCGGTGGTCGGCACGTCCGCGGGTCCTTCGCCCGCGCTCCCGATCGGAAAATAGGACCTGGGAACGCCAGCGTCCCGTCGGTGCGGTCGCGGTCGCGCCATGACCCAGGACCGTCGGCCCGTAGCCTGCGTATTTGGCGATTTGAACCGACCGCGGTCAGTGCAAAATTCAATGTTCAGTTTCCTTTGCGAGCACCAGGGTCCGCACCTCTCGTTCGGTCAGGTGTCGAAAAGAGCCCTTAGCCAGGTCTCCCAGTTGGAGAGTTCCGATGGCAACCCGCACCAGCCTAAGCACGGCCACGTCAAATGCGCCAAGCAATCGCCGGATGTGCCGGTTCTTCCCTTCGGTGAGCACGACCTCCAGCCAACTGTTCCGTGAGCCGTGCCGCAGCAGAGTCACCCGCTTCGCGGCGAGAAAATCTCCGTCGACGTTGAGGCCGTGCTGCGTGCGGTCGATGAGGTTTTGGTCGGCGACGCGGTCCACCTGCACGTGATAAACCTTTTCCAGGCCAATTGCTGGCGTGGTGAGGCGGTTGGCCCAGGCCGTGTCGTTCGTGAACAGCAACAAGCCTTCGCTCGCCTTATCCAACCGTCCAACGGGCGCCAGGGCGGGTAACTTCGCGTCAGCGAGGCATTCGAAAACGGTTGGGCGCCCCTGCTCGTCCGAGGCGGTGGAGACCAATCCGCCTGGTTTATTGAGCATGAGGTAAACTTTGGGAGCGGCGTGAACGACCTGGGAATCGAGTTCGATGCGATCGTGTTTTAGATCGACCCAGTGCTCCGGATCCCGGCAGGGCTTGCCGTTCAATCTGACCCGGCCAGCCCGAATGAATTCCCGCCCCTGGCTTCGGGAGCAAAATCCCAACTTCGACAGGGCCCGAGCCAACCCGGTCCGCCTGGCCGACGAAGAATTTTTATTTGCCGCCATTGAGCACGACCGATCGGGCAGCCGGTATTACCAACTCACCGGCACGGAAAGTTTCTTGCCAAACCGGTTGTGGTAATGCAGTTGGTGATTCTGTGCGCCATACTCGTGAACCAGGCGCGTGATCTTGACGTCGTAGCAGCAGTATTCGGCTATCTCCAGCAGTTTGCCTTCCCTAAACCACTGAATGGCTTGCAGTCCTTCCGCGGTCTTCTCCACCCCGAAGGTGGCGGTCGCGATTGAGTCGAGCGAGAGCCGATGCTGCAACTGATTCTGCAGGACGACCAGCATGTCCAGCGTCGGTAGTTGGCGCAGGTCCAGGGTGGTATAGCTGTGCAGCACTTCGTAATCAAACCGCAGGTTGTTAAAGCCCACAACCAGGTCCGCGCGCTGCAATTCCCGGATCAGGTCGTTCACCTGCTTTTCGCCGTAGATCGCGTACCCTCCCCGGCTGGTGCTGTAGGTCACAGCCACACTCATGCCCATGCTGCCGATCTTATCCCATCCGCCCACTTCTTCCGCGGACTTCTGTGTTTCCAGATCAAAATAGACGATATTTTTCATGAACTGCCGCCGGCGACCTGCGGCTAGTTTATCGCGGCTTACGGGCGGGGCAAAAGCAAAATGCGGTGCGGTGAACGAATCGATGGAAACCGAGCGCCGCCGCGTGGCCGAGAACGCAACGGCAGCGCGCGCGCAGGTCGTCGGTCTCGCGCTCCAGCTCACACCTCACCGCATTTTTGTGGTGTTTGCTGCTTTCTCGGCTAATTTGAAAGCGGTTTTATGGCCCAGAAATTCAAC
>JANXQE010000595.1 GCA_025356925.1 Limisphaerales bacterium
ATGATCCTTTGTTTTATTTGGTCAAGCTCCTTCGGCGTGAGCTCCTCTTCGCGCAGAAAAGTCAGCACCAACTCACTGGGCGAGCCGGAGAAAAACTTGGACAAAAGCTGATGCACCGCTTTGCGAGCCGCGGTGTCGCGATCGACTCGGGGCGTGAACACATGCGCTCGCCCTTCTTTGCGGGTCGAAAGATAACCCTTGGCCGCGAGGATGCGCATCAAGGTGAGAATGGTGGTATAGGCGTCCTTGCCGTCGAGGGCTTCAACCACGTCGGCGACCGTGGCCGAGCCGCGCGCCCAAATAACTTCCATGATACGAAGCTCGGCATTGGTCAAAGTGGTGGCTTTCTTGCGTGACATAGGTTCGGGCTATTTCTATTAACGAATTAGTAGTTGGAGAATAAAACACGATCAAAAACCTGTCAACTAAAACTTTAGTAGCAGAGCGAAAAAGTTTTACCGGGCGGGCCGTAAGCCTCTGGAGGCCCAAAGGGTCGTGCTTTCTCAGCCCATGCCCAACGGGCTGGATTTCCTGTCACCCAAAAGCACATTGCGGCCTGAAGGGTCGCGACAAAACCAAGGGTAGTCCGCTCGAAGACACTGCGGCCGCGCAGGTGCTCGACAGGCCGCCGCAAGCATTCTCCTTCGCCTACTCCGCCCCGCCGGGCCGGCGGACACAACGAAAGCCGCAGAAATCGGTCGAGAAACAGGCGTCGGTATCGCCGGTTCGCTCCCCCTGACGAAACGTTGCCCGGCATTGGTCCGCGCTGGATTTCCAGCTTCCCCCGCGGATGACCCGCTTCACATCTTTACCGGGGTTTGCGGGGCCGTGAGGATCCACTTCCGGGCTCTCGCGGTAATACGTGGGGCTGTAAACATCCTCGCACCATTCCGAGACATTGCCGTAGAGATCATAGATCCCGAACCCATTCGGCTTCTTCTGGCCCACCACGTGTGTCTTCTGCTCTGAGTTTTCGCCCGACCAGGCGTACTGCCGCAGTTTCTCTGCTTGCCCGAAGTCGAAGGACGCGTCAGTTCCGGCGCGGCAGGCGTACTCCCACTCTGCTTCGGTGGGCAATCGATAGCCGGTTGCCGAGTAATCGCAATCCCAGTCGGCGGTCTTTTCGTTGTAGCACGGTGCCAACCCCTCCAGCAAGGAGCGCTCATTGCAGTACCTTTTGGCATCGCGCCAACGCACTCGTTCGACGGGCTTGGCCGCGGTATCCTGCCAATGCGACGGATCCGGCAACTGGGCCTTGGCGAACAACTCGTGGGTCACCTCGAATTTGTCGATCAGGAGCGCGCTTAGCCTGACTTTGTGGGCCGGAGCCTCATCCGGGTTGCCACGGTCGCTTCCCATCGTGAACTGTCCGGCGGGAAGCAAAATCATCTGGACGCCGGACTTGGATGTGATTTCTTTCGGAGCGGAAGCCGCAGGGGTCGCGGGATCGGTTTTGGTTTCGCTTGGCACGTTCGAAGCGTTCTTTTCGCAAGCCGTCAGGCAGACGGCGGCAACACAAAGCAGCAAGCTCGGGAGGAAGCGCATTTCGGGTTTCCGTGTCAGCTCAGGATCTCACCCGCGACGATATTAGTGATTCGCCCTGAACCACGCCGGCTCTTTGTTGCTCCAACCGTTGGTGCTCAGCTCGCAAAAATCGGGGTGCGTGACGGCGTTCAAGTCAATGACCCCTTGGCCCTGTGCCGAAACCGCGCAGATATTCCAGCCACCGGCGTAGACCCCCACGATTTCGCAAGCTGACTGGAAAGTCCCGGGTTTAGACAGGTCCCCTTCCCCTTCGGGCCCGCGGCTGAAGCTCAGGAACCGGCTGTCGGGCGACCAGTCCACGTGGTAAATCTTGTTCGTCTCATCCTTGATGTGCAGGCGCCAATCTCCGACCGCGGGGGTCTCGGCGTCCAGATTGATGGGGGCGGCGGCGAGTTCATGGTCGCCCGCTCCCCAGGCAATCTGCTTGCCATCGGGGCTAAGGCAAGGACGGCAGCCTGGGATTTTCAGATTGATGATGCGCGAACCGTGAGCCTCGATCAGGAGGATGGCATGATCAACACCCATCCCCGCGTGAACCGTCGCCACGATCCACTTCCCGTCGGCTGACCAGGAGGGATTGTAGAGGTGATGAAGATTGGTGCTGTTCACATGCGCCTCGATGTTGCCCGTGGACAACTCGTAGAAATTCATCCCGCTGGTGTAGAAATCCATTACGTTGAATTTGGGAAACTCCTGCCCCAGGAACCCGATGACTTTCCCATCCGCCCGCCAAAAGGGTTCCCGCGCGTGATCGGCCAGTTTCTTTCGGTGCCGGCCGTCGATATCCATTACATACAGGCTCCGGATCGCTTCGCGGCCTTCGCCCTCGTCCACCGAGAAACAAAGCTTCGAACCATCCGGGGATACCTGCGGGTAATGCTCGTTGACCTTTGGCGTGTGGGTCAGGTTCACCGCGCCGGAGCCGTCGGCGTTCATGACAAAGATTTCCCAGTTGTTATCCACATAACATTCGTGAGCGATCTTGAATGATGAATTCTTCAATTGTTCAGCCAGTGGGATTTGCGCGTGGGAAGTCAGAGCCGTCGCAGCCAGTATTGTGACCACGAGCCGAATGCCCGCACAATTGCAGATCGAGATACATCTGTGCGCCACAGTGCGGGCGAAGGACGGGACAATTAGGTTAAGCACATCCGAAGTTTAGATTTCGGCCAGCCTTTTTCAAGCGCGAAGGCAACGCCTTTGCGGCAGAAGCAGCAGCTCTGCGGTTGGCCGATAGCTCACGGGCGATCCCCCGCTCAGCCCGCAGCGCGAAAGAAAATAGCCCACCACTCCAAGCTCATTTGAAAAAAGGGGCTGCTGTTTCGGTGGCTCCGTTCCGCTCCCTCTGCTCC
>JANXQE010000604.1 GCA_025356925.1 Limisphaerales bacterium
CGTTTTCCTGCAGCCGGTTGAAATTCTGGCGGAGCAGTTGGCACACCGGCTGCAATGAACCCACCTCGAGCACAACGCTCAATCCAAGAAAACCTAAAGTCGTAACATGGAGAAGCCTATGAAGTCGTACCTAATCCTTAGATGGCAGTTTTCAGTCGCATTGGCAGGTTTGGTTCTAGCCTGCCCAGCCTCGCGCGCTCAAGATTCCGGATCGATAACCAACCCTTTGGTTGTCGTGGTCGCGCCCGATCCGACCGCGTTAGCGGGAACGAGTTCGGGTGCATTTACTCTGATTCGATACGGACCGACGGACGCCGATCTGGCGGTTAACGTGCGGCTTTCGGGTTCCGCTTCGAACGGCGTGGACTATGTCACGATCAGCAACGTGATTACCATTCCAAAAGGATCGCTGGCGACTGATGTCAAAGTTGACCCGAGCGTCGACACCATTAACCGAGGTAACAAGACAGTCATTTTGGCTCTGGAAACCAACAGCGATTATCGCATCGGCGAGCATCACTGGGCTGAGGTGAAAATCATCGACGACATCTTCGATTTTCTGCCTCCGACCGTGACGTTGATCGCTCCGACAAACAACAGTGTATTTACTAATCCTCCGTCGCTCACATTGACTGCGGACGCCAGCGATCCGGGAGTCACGGTTCGATACGTCAGCTTCTATGCAGACGACGATTTCCTGGGGCGCGCGACCAACAGCCCTTTCTCATTGGTCTGGAGCAATCCACCTTCGGGCCGGTTCAGTCTGTTCGCCCGCGCAGTCGATCAATTTGGCAGGTCAGCGCTGTCGGCGCCCGTGCACATCAGTGTAACGGATATTGATCCGGTCGTGAAATTGACCAACCCGACCAACGGGGAGAACTTTCTTGTCCATCAGGATATCCCGTTGGCGGCTGACGCAAGCAACGCGGATCCGAACGACGGGATTGCCAGCGTGAGCTTTTTTGCCAACAACCACCTGTTGGGGACAGCGACCAAGGCGCCCTACTCGTTGGTCTGGAGCAATGCGCCAAGCGGCTTTTTTGCCCTCCGGGCAGTGGCGACGGACAGCGCGGGTGACAAAGGCTACTCTAGAGCTGTTTTGATCAATGTAACGCCTTTCCCTCGGAAACTGATCTCCACGATCTCCAGGTAAGACGCACATGACCACCCCCCGGCTGGGGTTCCGCGAGGAGAGGCGGGACAAAGCCGGATCCACCTGAATGCACGGAGTGCGCCCGCGGTCCCACCCGCAGGCGCACTCCCGTTTCTTTGCGGACTCTGCTCTGGACGCCGTCCATTGCGATCACTAAGGTCTCCGCCGTGAAGTCTTCTGTTCGTTTCGTTTCTGCCAATAAACTCGGATCGGCCGCCGGCCACCTCGCTGCTTTTTGCTCGGCAGCTCTCTTTTTGGGGAGTTCTAATCCGGGCCAGGGCGCCCCGGGTGGGGATGCTGTAACCAATGGTCCAGTGCTCACCATTTCCACAGCGCACTCCGCCTTAGCGCTCTGGGTAGCCCCTGACGGCCGGCTCTACCAACTCGCATACGGTACTGCCGGCGTTGCTCTGCCCGTACCGGAACGCGCACCCGCTCGTGAAACCGAGTTTTATCCTGCTTCCGGAGATGGCTTCATCCTTGAGCCAGCGCTTCAGGCCACGCATGCCGACGGGAACACGTCCACGGACCTGAGGTTCGTGAAGCACACCGCAACACCGCTCGACGCCAATATCCAGCTTACCCAGATTGAATTGAAGGATGGGTTCTATCCATTTTTCGTTAAGATCTGTTTTAAAGCATACCAGGCAGAGGACGTCATCGAGCAGTGGGTTGAGATTCGGCATGATGAAACCCGGCCCGTAATTTTGTCCCGCTTTGCCTCCAGCGGACCGCTCGTGCCGAAATCGAATCGATATTGGCTGACTCATTTTCACGGTGACTGGGCTGATGAGGCTCAATGGGTCGAAGAGCGGCTGGCCTCCGGCATCAAGGTACTTGATTCGAAAATTGGTGTGCGTGCGCATCAGTATCGCACCCCGTCGTTCATGGTGGCGCTCGACCAGGAAGCGCAGGAAGAAAAAGGCCAAGTCCTGGGTGGCTCGCTGGAGTGGTCTGGCAGTTTCCAGTTTTCCTTCGAGGTGGACATGAAAAACCGTTTGCGCGCGTTGAGCGGTATTAACCCCTTTGCTTCGGATTACCACCTCCTGCCGGAACAGACTTTCTCAACGCCGGCCATGCTGTGGTCCTGGAGTGACCAGGGCAAAGGCCAGGTCAGCCGAAACTTCCACCGATGGGCACGCCATTACGGCATGCGCGATGGCGACAAACCGCGCCCGGTCCTGCTCAACAACTGGGAAGCGACCGGTTTCAAATTTGATGAGGCCCGCATCGTGGCGCTCTTCGATGGCGCCCGATCGTTGGGAGCCGATACGTTCCTTCTGGATGACGGCTGGTTTGGCAACGCGCATCCCCGGAACGACGATACGGCCGGATTGGGTGATTGGCAGGTCAACACCAACAAGCTGCCACATGGTCTTTCCTATCTCGCTGACGAGGCAAAGAAGCGCGGGGTGAACTTCGGCATTTGGCTCGAACCCGAAATGGTGAATCCGGTCAGCGACCTTTTCGAACAGCACCCGGATTGGGCGATTGGCCAGCGGCATCGGGAGCCGATCCTCGGGCGGAACCAGCGCGTCCTGGATCTAAGCCGGCCTGAAGTCAGGGAATTCTCCTGGAAGATCATCCAGGACACCCTCACGCCAAACCCGGGCATCACCTATGTGAAATGGGACTGCAATTGCTACGTGACGCAACCGGGCTCCACCTGGCTCGGCCCGGCGGAACAATCCCACCTGCTCATCGACTACCAACGGTCGCTCTATGAAATCATGGGCCGGATGGCCACCAACTACCCGGACGTCATGGCGATGCTCTGTTCCGGCGGCGCTGGCCGGCTGGATTATGGAGCGCTCAAGTACTTCCATTCGTTCTGGCCGAGCGACAATACCGACCCGGCTCGGCGCGTCTTCATCCAGTGGGGCTTCAGCCATTTCTTTCCCGCGGCGGCCATCGCCGCTCACGTGAC
>JANXQE010000683.1 GCA_025356925.1 Limisphaerales bacterium
TGAAAATGACCGCAGTGATCGCGGCTGCCTGGTTCGCGGTCAAACATGTGGGTGGGATGCAGACACTCGTCTCCACTCTGTCCGCTAAAACCGGACCGAACGGTATCAACTATCTGAATATCCTGCCGGATTTCAGCAATAATTGGAATATTGCGGTGGCGGTTTTTATCATGCCGATCGCCGTCCAGTGGTGGGCGGTCTGGTACCCGGGCGCGGAGCCGGGCGGTGGCAGCTACATCGCCCAGCGAATGCTGGCGTCGAAGTCGGAGAAGGATGCTCTGGGCGCCGTCCTCTTTTTTAACCTGGCGCATTATGTGTTGCGGCCCTGGCCCTGGATCCTGGTTGCGCTCTGTTCGCTGCTGGTTTACCCAGAGTTGTCGGATATCCAGAAAGCGTTTCCCGACCTGGATCCCAAGCTGCTCGGTCACGATATCGCTTACCCGGCGATGCTCAAGTTCCTGCCAACCGGGTTCATCGGCTTGATGGTAGGCGGTCTGATCGCCGCCAATTCCTCAACCATCCTTACTCACCTGAATTGGGGTGCCTCTTACCTCGTCCACGATTTCTACCAACGGTTCATCAATAAAACCGCTTCAGAAAAGCACTATGTCTGGATGGGCCGGCTTGCTACGGTTGGCCTGTTTTTTTGTGCGGCGGCTTTGACGTTCGTTCTGGATACGGCCAAGGACGCGTTCGATATCATTTTGCAAATTGGCGCCGGCACGGGTTTACTTTATTTGCTGCGCTGGTTCTGGTGGCGGATCAATGCCTGGTGCGAAGTGGTCGCAATGGTCAGTTCCTTTGGTGTTTCAATCGTCCTGTTGATTCTGAGCAAAAACGGGTTGCTCATTCCTACGCACGTGGCGCTCCTCATCGCGGTGGCGGTTACCACCGTGTGTTGGGTGATCACGGCGTTCGTCGGTCCGCAAACGGACCGCCAGACCCTCGTCGGCTTTTATCGTAAGGTCAGGCCTTTCGGTCCCGGCTGGCGCCAGATCCGCGTCGAAGCGGGGGTCAGCGCGGCTGAGGCCAGGGCAACTCACGAGAACATTCCCTTAGCGCTCCTCGGTTGGGTTGCCGGCTGCACCGTCGTGTGGTCTGGGCTTTTTTTGGTAGGCAACTTTCTTTACGGACGAACCAGCGCGGCACTGGTGCTGCTAGGGACGTTGACGATTAGTAGTGTGGCGCTCATCGGAGTGATCAATCGACTCTGGTCCGGCGGCGGCGAGGGCCCGCGTAGCGGCGACGTGTTGCCATCGGCCGAGACGTATGTGAAGCGGGATTGACCGCGATGCCATTGGGTATTTTCGCGCAACCGAGCCGTGGAAAGCCGACTTCCACGAGGCCCAGCCCAAGAGCGGGAGGACCTGGGGGTCGCGACGTCCAGCCTTCCGGTTTGAGGTGCGAATCGCCCAGTACGTCCTTCCGATATGAAATGTGTTAACTCACACTGTGGCTGTCTGCCTTCGAATCAGCGACCGGGTTGGAATCGGCGCGACTTTCTAAAGATGGTTGGCCTTGGAGCGGGGATGCTGGCTGCCAGTCCATGGCAGGCGATGGCCGGGCCGTTTACCCGCGAAGATTTCGAACGATTAGTCCCGGCCAATAAGAAGCTCCGGCCTGAGTGGCTCAAATCCCTTACTGAACGAGGCGAACGTTGCGTCTATCGTGGTGAGGACCTGGACAAAATTGGCATGCCCGTCGGCGGTATCTGCGCCGGTCAATTGTATCTGCGAGGTGACGGCAAACTTTGGCATTGGGACATTTTCAAC
>JANXQE010000747.1 GCA_025356925.1 Limisphaerales bacterium
CGCCTTCCTTCGCCGCCAGGTCCAGCGGCACGCCTGTTGGCCGCACCGCCTCAGAGGCATGATTGAGAATCACCCGGTCTGCGTTCGACAGGTTGATGTTGGTGGTCTCGCCATTGTTGACGTCCTCGGAAGCACCCTTCGCCTCCGCGTAAGCTTCCTCGAAATCCACGAACATTTTCTGCTTCCGCTCCGCTCCAACGAAATACGAAACCATGAAACTCCGCCGCTTTTTATTCCTGATGCGGTAAATCTTAACAGTGAAAGAACCCGACGGAACCTCGACCGGCCATGAGCGAACATTCCTTAGCTTCATGGGGTGAATTGTGTTAGGATTCTGTTAGGATTTCAAGCCTTTTCTCGAATTCCTAGGGAAAAATGGTCGGGGCGGTGAGATTCGAACTCACGACCTCTTGTACCCGAAACAAGCGCGCTACCAGGCTACGCTACGCCCCGACACACGGTGGCAGAAGGTGCCGGGTGCCGGTCGTGAATGCAACAAAGAAGTTAGGACACAAAAAAAAAGTTAGGAGCACCGCGCCTTCATCGATCTTCAGCCTCGAAGGCGGCGACCAGAGGCCGATGGTCCGAGGCCAGCCCCCATTCGGCGATGGACAGAACATAGGTCTGATTGGGGATCCATTCGCGCGCCAATCCGCGGCTCAGCAGCACAAAATCGATCCGTCGATAGCTGTCTTCTCGATCGTAAAAATGTGTCCAGGTAACGCACCGGCGCTCCCGCGGCGATCCGCCGGCCACCGAACTATCGCCGTTCCGTTCGGCCGGGCGGGTATCCACGAGTTTGGTCTTGCCTCGGCCGATGACTGCTTTGAGCGAGGCCGAGTCTTTGGTATCATTGAAATCACCGAGCACGACCAGATTTGCATCCGGATCCCTCGAAAGTCGGGCATCAATTTTGTCGCGCAGGATTTTGGCTTCCTCCAACCGCAACTCGGACTCGTCCGCTTCCGCGAGGGCACGTTTGGACTTGAGGTGCGCTGCGATCAGAGTAAAGGCATAGTTTGTCTTGACCACGATATCCACTTCGGCGAATCCGCGGCTGACATGGAACCTGCGCCCGTTCAGCAGGAAGCTTTCATTCGTGTGCGGCCGGCTCGCGCCAAACGGGAACCTGCTCAGCAAGGCGAGGTGGATGTTGGTGTCGGCGCCGGAGAGCAGTTGCCAATGAGGCAAATCCAGACCCGCAGCTTTCAACGAATCGCGGAGCTCCAGCAACGCGCTCAGGCTGCCGATTTCCTGCAAAGCCAGGACGTCGGCTCCCAGGGCGAGGATGCTCTCGCGAATTTTTGTCTTGGATTCCGCCGACTTGGCGAGGCGAGTTTGACTGCGCGCATCCAGGTAGCTCTCGAGATTATAGGTGGCGACTCGAAATGATTCGCCGCGGCAAGCTGTCCCGACGAGCAGCAGGGCCAGGGAGATTGTTAAGAAGGCTGCCTGATAAGTAAAAGATCTCATTAAGTGCGTATTAAACATAAGCGAGGATGGAGTCAAACGCCAATTTGCAAATCAGGGGTTCACTGTTACCTTGCAGAATATGTTGAAGCCGGCTGAAAATGAGTCTGCGAGTGCCCACCTGGCCGCCGCTAAAGAAGCGTCCGCTCCACTCCGTGGACGGGTGAATCGGCGAACGGGGCTTGCCCGCCCGCCAGGCGCCCTGGCCAAACTCCATGACAAACAGAGCGAACGAGATTACCGGGAATTGCGCATTGATAAGGTGGGTGTGCGCGGGTTGCGATTTCCAATTACTGTCCGCGACAAGCACCGGACGGTTCAAAACACCGTAGCCACCATCGGGATGTTTGTCGACCTGCCCAAGGAGTTTAAGGGCACCCACATGAGCCGATTCATTGAGGTGCTCAATGCCCACGGCAACATCATCCACGTCGAAAACATCGATGACATCCTGTTTGCGATGCAGGAAAAGTTCTCGGCGGCGACCTCTCATTTGGAAATCGAATTCCCCTACTTCATGGTGAAACAGGCGCCCGTCACCCGCCGGGAGAGCTTGATGGATTACGTGGCGCGTTTCGACGCCGCCGCTTGCCACCATGAAATTGATTTCGTTTTGACCGTCAAGGCCATGGTTACGACGTTGTGTCCCTGCTCAAAAGCAATTGCCGCTTACGGTGCGCACAACCAGCGAGGAGAAGTCACGGTGCAGATTCGTTCTCGGAAAGCCGTCTGGATCGAAGACCTGATTGCAATTATCGAAAGTTCGGCCAGTTCTGAGCTCTACGGCTTGCTCAAACGGCAGGACGAAAAGGCCGTGACCGAGCGGGCCTACGAAAACCCTGTGTTTGTCGAGGACCTGGTGCGAAACGTGGCTCTCAAGCTCAATGCGCATCCGGACGTTACCTGGTACAAAGCCGAGGCGGAGAACCATGAGAGCATTCACAACCACAATGCTTACGCGTGCATTGAGAAAGGCTGAAGGGTGCCGGGCGACCTGAAGCCCGTTTGGTGGGGAGCGGGCGGTTTTGGAGGGTGGGATTGGCTGCGGACACAGCCTGGGGGTTTTACCCACCGAAAAGTTTTTGAAAATTAGTGTGGAATATTTAATTTCCTTTGCTACATTCGCGCACTCTCAAAAGGGCAGTGGAGCTCCTGCAGAGAGGGAATCGGCAGTTTGAGTTGTGACAACGAAGAAAAAAGAACCAAGCAAAAAGGCCCACGCGGGCAGTAAACCTCATGGCTCGGCGACCGCCGCGGCCATCCTCGGCCGGCCCGTCAGCAGCAATGAGGCCAGGGTTAAGAAAAACGGGGAAGTGAAGATTAAGCCGGAATGGTCTAAATTCTATCAGCGGTTGCTGGAACTGCGGGACCAACTCCTGCGCCAGATGAATGGCTTGGCCAAGGAGTCTGCCCAGGAGATGGCTGGCTACAGCTTGCATATGGCCGATTCCGGCACGGATAATTTTGACCGCGATTTCGCGCTCAGCCTGCTTTCTTCCGATCAGGATGCCATTTACGAGATCGAAGAGGCGCTAAAGCGAATCGAGAAGAATACCTATGGCATCTGCGAGTTGACCGGCAAGCCGATTCCCAAGACCCGCTTGGAGGCTATTCCGTGGACCCGCTTCACCGTCCAGGCCCAAGCTCAGCTCGAGCGCGAAGGCGCCCTGCGTCAGCGTCGTTTGGGGGCGCTGGGCACCGTGGACGCTGTCGGCTTGAACGAAGTCGAGAGCGAAGAGGAAGAGCCCGAGGAGAAACCCAAAGAGAAAGAATAGACTATGGCCCGGGAAATCGTCACCATCGAATGCACGGAAGCGAAGAAGGAAGGCAAATCGCCTTCACGCTACACCACCACGCGCAACAAGAAGCTGAAAACCGAGAAGCTCCAGCTCAAAAAATACAACCCTGCCTTGCGCCGCCATACGGTCCATCGCGAAATCAAGTAACTACCTCCTATGCCTCGAAAAACCCGCCCAGATAAGCCCGATAAACGCGGTGCCCGCGGCCGGAGTTCCTTTTCCGAAGTGCGCACTCCGCGACCGAAACCGAAGATTGATTTCACCGTGGACGCGCTGGACTTTAAAAACACGAATCTCCTCAAACAGTTCGTCACGGATCAGGGCCGCATTCTCCCCCGCAAATACACCGGTTTGCCCGCCCATTACCAGCGTCGGCTCAATCGCGCCATTAAGCGCGCCCGCCAGATGCTCCTGATGAAGTGAATTTTTGACTGCGGTCGCGCCAGGATGAAAACTGGCGAGCTGCTCAGTCGCCGATCTGAACGAAAAAGCCGCGCTTTCGCGCGGCTTTTTCACTTAAGTTGATAAAGGTCTCAATCGTTTTTAAGTCGCTTCGCTAGTCAACCAGTCGCCCAGGTGAAGGTACCCTTTGATTTTCCGGCGCTCGTAACGATGCTTGAGTGGTTTTTTCGGCTGATTATCCACTTTTCGGAAGGGGTGTTTGGGGTCGCTAATGGTTTCACTGATGACTTCCAACGATTTGGTCATAGCTTGATGTTTTCCTTTGTTCAAGTTTAGCCAGGAGAGAAGACTGCCGCCGGCCTTTCCTTGGTCAGGCCCGCCACGCTTGATAAATGGCATCGGCTGCTTCAAGCAAAGTCACTGTACGCCCTTTTTTTAGAAGATCAAGCCAAAAATCATCTAAGAAAAGACCCGGAGCGCCACTCCTTTTCTGTCCGACTGTTGACCAGGCGCAGCCCCCTGGCTTCATAAGCCGCCTGGACCCGGGCAAACTCGACCTTTAAAATCCCCGCGAGCACGAGCAGCCCTTCCTTTTGCAGCAGCGCCACCAGGCGCTCTTTCTGCGCTAGTAGCAAAGTTGAAATCAAGTTGGCGCAAATCAGTGAATACTGAGCGCCGGTTCGAAATGCCGGTTTGGTCACATCTTGGCACTGGAACCGGATCTGCCTTGAGACCTTGTTCAGCCGGGCGTTCCGGCGGGCGAGGTCGATGGAGAGGCGGTCCAGGTCGAGAGCCGCCACCGGGCTGTAACCAAGCTTGGCTGCGCAAATTGCCAGGATGCCCGACCCCGTGCCAAGGTCCAGGAAGGATTGTCGCTGATCGGGGCGCCGGAGCCGTGCCAGCTCCTTAAGACAAAAGCTGGTGGTGGGATGTTGCCCGGTGCCGAAGCTCATTCCCGGATCGAGCACTACTTCATGCTGCCCAGCTTTCGCCCGGCGCCGGCTCCAGCTCGGTTTGATGAGCAACTGCGCTCCGATTTCCAGAGGCTTGAAGTGTCGTTTCCAAGACTCCGCCCAGTCTTCCGTTCGAATCTTTGTCAGCCTGAATTTCGGCGAGGCCGCCTGTGGGCGGACCGTGTCAAGTTGCCTTAGCGCCTGGCGTAAACCGTCCCGTGCGGCTTTCGACCAGTCCGGGCGATTCTCCAGGTAAACGGCGACCGTCGTTCGTCCTGTCTCCAGGTTTTTGTAGGTGCAAGGGACCTGGTGCAGCCTATCCGCCAGTGCTAGGCTTACGGCTTCTTCGGCCTCGTCAGAGGTTACGACCGAGAGTCTCCAGAGGAACCGGCGGTTCATGGAGCCAATTCACGCCAGGGCGTAAAGTTCACCAGTTGCAGCGTGGCGAGTGGGGGGCTCCAACGGACCTGGGTGAGACTCGCATAGTCTATTTCGAGGGCAGCCAGTTTTGGAAGCGGCCAATCCAGCAAAATCGCCAGCAGCATGCGAATCACGCCGCCATGGCAGAAAACCGCCACCTGCCGGCCCGCATGCTGGCGCAGGAGTTGGCGCAGGCAGGGTTCGATGCGCGAGCGCAGGGTGTCGGCGGATTCGGCATTGGGGATCCCGGCGCACTCCAATTGGTCCAGCCAAGCCAGGGCACGCACGCCGTACTTGCCTTCCACCTCGTTCCAGTGCAGGCCGGTCCAGTCCCCGAAATCGACTTCGCGGAGGTCTTGCAAGACGATGGGCTTGGGCGAGCCGTTGACGAGGAACGAGGCGAGCGTCTGCTGCACGCGCTTCATCGGGCTTGCGTAGAGCGCGTCGATGGGTTTTCCCTGGAGGTAGCGTGCCAGAGCACGGGATTGCTCGTGGCCGCGAGGCGAGAGCCCCATATCGATGCGACCACCAAAGACGCACTGGTAACGCTCTTCGACCTCGGCGTGGCGGATCAGCCAGAGCGTGGTTGCAGGTTGCGAATTGAGGGTCGAGGACGCGGCGGAGGAGGGCTTCACCTGGGAGAACTGGAATGCCGAGGGCCTAACCTGCCAGAGCGCGTTCCTGAGCCCGGAGTAGTTCGCGGATACCGGTTTTGCCCAGGGCCAGCAGGGAGGTGAGCTGGGCCTCACTGAAAGTCGCTTCCTCTCCCGTGCCTTGCAGCTCGATGAATTCTCCCGCCGCGTTCATCACGAGGTTCAGGTCGACCGCGGCGGCGGCATCCTCCGTGTAACACAAGTCCAGCAAAGGTTGGTTATTGACGAGTCCCACACTCACCGCTGCCACAGCGGGTAGCATGGGATCTTCCACCAACTTGCCCGAGCCGAGCAATTTCCCAATGGCCAGGCGCAGGGCGACGTAGGCTCCGGTAATCGCGGCGGTCCGGGTTCCGCCATCAGCCTGCAGCACATCGCAGTCTATCCAAATGGTCCGCGCCCCGATTTTTTCCAAGTCGATCGATGCCCGCATGGCGCGGCCGATCAGTCGCTGGATTTCTTGCGAGCGGCCATCGATTTTCCCCCTGGTGCTGTCGCGTTGTTTGCGCTGCAGCGTCGAGTACGGGAGCATCGAGTACTCTGCGGTAATCCAACCGCCGTTCACATTCTGCTCCTTCATCCAACGTGGCACGGTTTCCTCGAGGGTGACCCCGCAAATCACACGGGTGTTGCCCCACTCGATCAAGGTCGATCCGTTTGCATACGGCGCGATCTGGTTCTGAAAACGCAACGGCCGGAGCTGATCCGGTGAGCGTCCGTCAGCGCGAGCGCCGTGCGGCAGGGGCGAAGTTTGGATTTGGGCCGTCATTCGAACCAAAGGGTAGGGCAAGAAGCGATGTGCCGCCAACGATTAAACGGCTTATTTCTGGGACGCTTCCACCGCGGCAAAGACGCTTTCGAGGCTGTTGAGCTCCGCATCTTTTTTTGGGTTCAGCACTTGCCGCAGGTAGTGCACGGCATCCGCGACGGTCTTTACGGAGCGCGGCAAGGTGGCGCCGCTGGCGTTGGCATGCCCGCCGCCCTGGAGCTTTTCAGCCACTTTCAGAGCGTCGCCATTCCGACTACGCAAGCTCGCGATCATAGCCCCATTGGCTCGCCGGAACAGAGTGATGAGCACAGGAAAATGAGTCGCCCGTTGCTCGAGCAATTGGTGCACGATCAAATTGGTGTTGCCGATGACCGTGTCGACAAAGCCGACCAAGGGGCTGATTTCCGTCACGTTGGCTTTGCTCCAGGTAAACCCCAGCGGGTTCTCGATGCGGCGTTTGACCGCCATCACCTCGAGCAACGGATGGTCCAGCAGCCGCTCGATCTCTCCCTCAACCAAGGAGAGGAGGTTCCAGAATTGATAGATTTTAACCAGGTTAGCATAGTCGCCGGCCAGGACGAAATCGGGATCCTCTTCGAGAAAAAGGTCCGACACGTTGTTGAGGTGCACCAGGCGGTCCAGTTTTGGCGAACCCAGGTCGTGCTCGCGGCAAAGTTCGTAGCACAGCAGACCAGCGGACTTCGTGAGATCGTGGATCAGGATGGCGTTCTTCGCTGGAGTGTCGGTGACGTGGTGATCGATGACAACCCAGTTTGGCCGATCCAAACGCGCTTCGAAGCTCAGATCCGAGACCCACGCTGCTCGCTCACGCAGGTCGCGTTGCTTCCAATAATTGTAATTGCATGCCTCGATCCGGACTTCCGTGTTGAAGAGTTTACGCGCCAACCGCTGCAGCAACACTCCAGCCACTAGACCGTCCAGGTCACTGTCATGGGTCAGGATCACTTCCGGTTTCGGCAACGAATTCATCACGTGCCCAACGTACCCGAATGCGCGGCAGGTGGCTAGCAGGTTTCGCAGCCGGCGACCCCAACAATCTGCTTCAATCAGCCCCTGTTTTGGAGCAGAATACAGATCGTGAAAGCTGATGGACTATTCGATTTGTCTGGTGAAACCGCGGTGGTCATCGGCGCGACGGGCGTGCTCGGCGGCGCGCTGGCCCAAGGCCTGGCCCAGGCTGGCGCCAGGGTCGCTGTGTTGGGCCGCAACGCTCCCCGTGGCCAGGCGCGGGTGAAAGCAATTGTCAGTGAGGGCGGCCAGGCCGCGTTTTTCGCCGCCGACGCGACCCGGAAGGAAAGCTTGAGCCAGGCTCGGCACGAGATCCTGAAGTCGTTCGGCGCTCCGAGCATCCTGGTAAATGCTGCCGGGGGTAATGATCCGAAGGTAACCGTCAGCCCCGAGCGCGCTTTTGAACAAATAACTCTGGAAGATTGGCAGGCGAACTTCGATCTCAACCTGGTGGGCGGTGTGCTGCTGCCTTGCCAGGAGTTCGGTCCGGCCATGGTCGCACTTGGGCGGGGCAGCATCATTAACATCGCCAGCGTGGCGAGTCACCTGCCCGTCTCGCGTGTTGTTGCCTATTCCGCCGCCAAAGCTGCCGTGCTCAACCTCACCCGGTTTCTCGCACGGGAATGGGCCGCCAAAGGCGTCCGAGTCAACTCGATCACTCCCGGTTTTTTCCCCGCGGAGCAAAACCGCAAGCTGCTCTTTAACGAAGACGGTTCGCCCACGGCACGGACACAATCGATCTGGGGCCATACCCCGATGAGGCGATTCGGCGAACCAAACGAGTTGGTCGGTGCCGCGTTGTTCCTCGCGAGCCACGAAGCCAGCAGCTTTGTCACGGGAACCGACCTCCGCGTGGACGGCGGATTCCTGTCGCAAACAATCTAGTTGTTCATGACGACTAAGCGATAACCCCCGACCGACATGCCTCCCCAACCTCTTGGTGCTTCCGAAGTGCTGGAAATCGTCAGCCGTTGCTGCGCCACCGACGCGTACCGTGACAAACGTGTCCTGCTGATCGTGCCCGATGGAACTCGCACCGCGCCGATTGGTCTCCTCTTTGACGCTCTGTTCCACCAAATCGGACGCGTGACCAAAGCGTTCGACGTGTTGATTGCGCTCGGCACTCATCAACCGATGGACGAACCCGCCATTTGTCGCCGGTTAGAAATCTCGGAATCCGAACGCCGCGGCATCTACTCCCGGGTAAAGTTCTTTAATCACGCCTGGGACCGTCCGTCCGCTTTGAAACGAATCGGCTCGCTCTCCGCTCAAGAGATTAGCGAGTTGACCAACGGCCTCTTCGCCATGGATGTCCCGGTCGAGGTCAATCGTATGATTTTCGATTACGACCAAATCATTATCATCGGCCCGGTGTTCCCTCACGAAGTGGTGGGCTTTTCCGGTGGCAACAAGTACCTCTTTCCGGGCGTGGGCGGACCCCAGATCCTGAATTTTTTCCATTGGCTTGGGGCAGTGGTGACCAACCCGATGATCATCGGCAACAAATGGACTCCTGTCCGAAGAGTCGTCGATCGCGCCGCGGCGATGGTCAAAGTGGATAAACTTTGCTTCAGCCTCGTGGTTGATGCCGCGAAGAATTTGTTGGGCTTGTTTGCCGGCGCGCCCGAAGCCGCTTGGGATCAGGCCAGCGACCTGTCTCGCCAGGTCCACATCACTTTTAAAGAAAAACCGTTTCACACAATCCTTTCGTGCGCACCGCCGATGTACGACGAGCTTTGGACTGCCGGCAAATGCATGTACAAACTCGAGCCTGTGCTGGCCGATGGCGGCGAGCTAATCATCTACGCGCCCCATCTACGCGAAGTCTGCGTCACCCATGGCGCCCACATTGAAAGAATCGGTTACCATTGCCGCGATTATTTCTTGAAGCAATGGGATAAGTTCAAAGACGTTCCCTGGGGCGTGTTGGCCCATTCCGCTCACGTGCGTGGCATCGGAACCTATGAGAACGGCGTTGAGCGCTGTCGGGGGACCGTAACGCTGGCGACCGGGATCCCGGAGCAGACCTGTCGGCGAATCAACCTCTCCTATCGCGACCCAAAGACGATCCGCCCGGCCGATTTTGCGAATCGCGAGCAGGAAGGCATTTTACTTGTGCCAAAAGCCGGCGAGATGCTCTTCCGGTTGAGCGATCCACCAAACTGGCAACAAGCTGAGATTCCCAACTCGGAGCATTGATAGACAGTAGCCCGGGGCTGAGGAGCCTGCGACGATCGCCCTGGTCGCTTGCCACGTCTCGGTTGCAGCCTTACCCACCCAACTCCTGTTCAACCAGTTACCTTGTCTGTCTGCGTCCTTTCCTTCGCATCAAGCTGCGTCCTACGAACCAAGCCAATCGACTGCCCCGCGTCTTTTCGGATTTCGGGCTTCTTTCGGCCTTCGGATTTCGGCCTTCGGGGTTTAGTGTGGCAGCCCAACGCCAAATCCCAAAATTCTCTTTGAATTAGTCGCCCCGCCTCGGCACCATTCGGCTTCGCTTTAGGATTCTGCGACGGGGCTCGTGAGCTCGCGTCCCGGTACTCTGTCAGCAACATGAAACGCACGCATCATTGCAACGAACTGCGCCCGCAGAACATCGGGCAAATCGTGACTTTATCCGGCTGGGTCCATTCCCGCCGGGACCTGGGTGGACTTATCTTCATCGACATCCGCGACCGTGAAGGCCGCACTCAAACCGTCTTTGACCCGTCCGATTTGCCCAACGGGGTGTTCGAGCAAGCGGCCGCGCTCCGGAGTGAATGCGTCATCCACGTCACTGGCAAAGTGCGCCAACGGCCCGCTGGCACAAACAATTCCAAGATACCCACCGGTGAAATCGAGGTTGGTGCCACAGCTCTGGAAGTGCTCAACGTCGCCGAGGTGCTCCCATTCCCGGTGGACGACCCCGAGGTTTCGAGCAAGGTCAACGAGGAGCTCCGGCTCAAATACCGCTACCTGGACCTGCGCCGGCCCGAGATGGCTCGGAACCTCCGCTTGCGCAGCAAAGTGGCGACCGCCACCCGGTTCTTCCTGGACGAGCAAGGGTTTCTCGATGTCGAAACCCCAATTCTGTTCAAGAGTACGCCGGAGGGGGCGCGCGAATTCCTGGTCCCCAACCGCCGCGAGCCAGGCACTTTCTACGCCTTGCCGCAATCTCCTCAGCAGTTCAAACAAATCCTCATGGTCGCCGGCATCGAACGCTATTATCAATTGGCCCGCTGTTTCCGCGACGAGGACCAGCGCGCCGATCGCCAGCTCGAATTCACCCAAATCGACATCGAGATGTCCTTCATCGAGCGCGAAGACATTTACGCTTTGATCGAAGGCCTCCTCAAGCGGATTTGGAAAACCGCGCTCAACCTCGACCTGGTGACGCCCTTCAGGCGCGTGCCCTTCCAGGAAGCCATCGATCGTTACGGCATCGATAAACCCGACACTCGCTTCGGGATTGAACTCCACGATTTCACCGAAGAATTTCGAGGCAGCACTTTCAAGGTCTTTAGCGGCACCATTGCCAACCACGGCGTGGTGAAGGCCATTAACGCCAAGGGCATGGCCGGCGCCACCCAGGGCCAAATGGATACCATGACCGAATTGGCGAAAAGCTTCGGCGCCAAAGGCCTGGCCTACATCAAAGCGGAAGGCGGCGAATGGAAATCGCCGATTGTGAAGTTCTTCAACGATGCCGAAAAAGCTGCGCTCACGAAAAAATTGGCCATCGAGGAAGGTGACCTTATCCTTTTCGCTGCGGACCAATGGCTGACTGCCTGCGAGATTCTCGGCAAAATCCGGCTCTACTGCGCGGACCTTCTCAAGACTCAGGGTAAACTTAAGATCCCCGCCGATCGGTTCGATTTTTTATGGGTCGTCGATTTTCCTCTGTTGAGCTTCGATAAGGAGCAGAACCGCTGGTACTCGAGCCATCACCCCTTTACCGCGCCGGTGGCGGAGGATATTTCATTCCTGAAAACGGAACCGAAGAAAGTCCGGGGCCAGCACTACGACATCGTTGTCAACGGAACCGAGTTGGGTGGTGGTTCGATTCGTATCCATCAGCCCGACCTGCAGAAAACCGTTTTTGAGGACGTCCTCCAGATTTCTCCCGAGGAAACCAAGCTGCGCTTCGGCTATATGCTCGACGCCTTCAGGTACGGCGCTCCGCCGCACGGAGGGATCGCTCTTGGTTTCGACCGCCTGCTCGCCATTCTTTGCGGCACGCCGAGCATCCGCGACGTGATCGCCTTTCCCAAAACCGCCAAAGGCACCTGCCTGATGACGGAGTCCCCCACCCCCGTCTCGCCCCGCCAACTCCGCGATCTGCACCTCGAGGTCAAAGCCCAGAAAAAGGAATAGCAACCAGGGCGGAAACCCTAGAAGAATTCTCAGAATCCCCGTGTTTCCCCTGGCTCATGATCCGGACCCTCCCCGGTATCACGACCCTCGCCTGCCCCGATTGTAGACTTTCCACGACCGCCTAGAGTCATCCCGGATGAATAGGGCAACGGCAAGTTCGGACAGGGGCCCCAACCCGTCGCGGTTGGCGCCAGCGCACTCTCAAACCGTAGAAACCCGGGCCATCCGCGTGCTCCTGGTTGATGACCATCCGGTCGTTCGTTGGGGGCTGTCCTGTTGCCTGGCCTCCCACCAGAACCTGGAGGTCATCGGCGAAGCCGCTGACGGCCTGGAAGCGGTGCGCAAAACCAAGGAGCTTTCCCCGGACGTCGTCCTTATGGACATCGATATGCCGGCGCTCAATGGGCTGAGCGCTACTGAGATCCTGCGCCGGGAAAATCCCGACGTTAAGGTGCTTCTGCTCTCGATGCATCCCTATGCGGGGCACATGTCGCGTATCCTGCAATCCGGCGCGCGCGGTTTTCTCCTAAAGGATACTCGGCCGGCGGATGTCATCGCTGCGATTTGCAGGGTGGCTGCCGGCGAAACCTGCTTCAGCCCGGGTGTTGCCCAGCAAGCTCTCAACCATTTTGCCGACAGCCGAGGGAGCCAACTCGAAGGCAAGGCCCTCTCACCTCGTGAGTGCGAAGTGCTGATCGGGATTGCCGAAGGCCTGGGCAATAAAGATATTGGCCTCCGTCTGGCCATTAGCGCCCGCACGGTCGAGACCCACCGCGGCCATATTATGCGCAAGCTCAACATCCGCTCCATTGCCGGCCTGACGCGCTTTGCTGTTTCCCACGGCCTCGTCGTGCTCCAGCAGAAGTCTAATCACTAAACGCCACTCCCTTATGACCGCCCAGCCCGACGAGTCGCTCATTCAGTGGCTCACTGATTGCTCAATGGCCGCCTCCCAGCGATGGCTTAGCTCGGTCAGAAGCTCCGAGGCTTGGGGCGCATCCGGAAGCGTGAAGCTGATGCTATGGTCCCTGAAATAAATGAAGACCTCCTCCCCTTCGACCTGAATGCTGTAGATGGCGGCGGTGAGAAAGACGTGTCTTTCATGACGCAGCAGCGGACCGACGGCTTTTTCCCATTGCCGGGCAAAATCGTCGAGCAGTTCCACGGCTTCCTCGGCCGTGGCGGTTCCGACCTCAAGCTTGCGCTGGTCGTCCGTTCGAATGGTGACAGTGATCTCATCCTCATTCTGGTTGATAGCGATGACTTTGTTGAGGTCGATGGTGAAGAGTTCGTGTTGGTACAAAGACATACTGAACGTACTGTGACCCAAAACCCCCCGTTCGTCGATGCCATGTTTCGAAACGCGTTCCCCAGCCCGGACCGGGGCTGATCGGGGCTTCGCCTGAACAAGTTATTGGGAATCGCAGGAGTTCGTCCTTTCCGAGGCCGATTTCACCCTGGGTTTACCGGCGCGCAAGACGCGCAGGGTGTGGCCGCGATTGTTTTCGTAAGGCTCGACAGTGGCGGTGATTTCCAGGACCCGGTAGCGAATGGTGTTCAAGCCGTACGATTGGTAAGTGCGGGCGAAAAGCTCCGTTTCGATTACCCCGGTCCAGTCGGCGATGGTCAGGAATTTCATCGGTTCGCCCGTGATTTGATGAAAGAGGCGTTGCTCGATGACCAGGCCGCACGTGACGACTTGTTCGCCGATATGGTTGCCGAGTCGATTGACCGGGCAATAGGTATCCCACGCGATATCCGGGAAAAGCTGGAGCGGATGGCCACTCGCAGGGTAACCCAGGAGTTCTTCCTCAGCCTGCAGCCGTTGGAGCCGATTCGGTTCCATCAGTGGGACCGACGGCAAGCGGTCGAGATCGCCAGGAGGCAGGAGCCAAGGCTGCCGATAATTGACGATGTGCGATTGACGATTGGCGATCTTAATTTCCCGCTGATGTGCGATTGACGATTGATGATTGGCGATTTTAGCTTCGCCCTTCCCCCTTCCTTCCGTCTGCTTGTTTCCGCGTTCCGCATTCCGCATTCCGCACTCTGCACTTTTGCCGGCCCGCCAGGACCAATATTGGGTAGTGCGAGGTTGGCCGAAGCTATCGAAAGCGCCGACGCGGATGAGCGTTTCCATCTCTTCGGAGAGCGGTTGGACGCGCAGGAAGAAATCGGTTAGAGAAGAAAACTCGCCGCAGGCCCGTTCGCGCAGAATCATTTCTTTGGTGCGGTTGGTGAGACCTTTGACCTGCAGGACCGGAACGCGGATTGCCCGGCGAGCGGCGAGATGAGGGATTGCTGGATGGGTGGAGGGTGAGGGGGGAGCGGGCTGGGGAGAGGCTCCCGATTCCGCGGCAGCGTCTTGGAGTGCGGCGGTTCTGCGCCGCTTTTGATGCCCGACTCGATTTCTCCAAAGCGCCACAGAACTGGCGCACTCCAAAACTTTCGGGTAAACGGCCAGTTCCTGGAGAGCATCCACCTTTTCTTGAACCAGCATAGGGAGGATGAACCGAGGTGTGTCTTCTGGGAACGCCGGCGCTCCCAGGGTGACTGTGAAGTGCGGACCAGGTTCATTTACGAACGGCGGCAGGAGCGGGATGCCCAGGCGATGGCATTCGAGAACATAAACAAGGGGATTGTAAAAGCCTTTGCCGTTGGTAAGAACGGCGGCCATGAATTCCGCGGGGTAATGGAGTTTGAGCCAGGCGGATTGATACGCTTCGACGCCGTAAGCTGTGCTGTGCGCTTTGCAAAAAGCATACCCGCGGAAACCCACCACGAGGTTCCAGACTTCGGCGATTTCGGCTTCAGCGCGTCCCAGTTTGCGGGCGCAATCAGCGAATTCGATTTGGATCTGATCGATCAACTCGGTTTTTTCCTTGGCCAAAGCGCGGCGCAGGATATCGGCGCGCCCGGGCGGCAAGCCGGCAAAGGCCTCGCACATTTGCAGGATATGCTCTTCATAAACAACCAGGCCGTAGGTGCTGCGCAGGCAAGGCTTGAGGGAGGGGTGCGGATAATGAATCGGACTGAGGCCCTGGTAGCGGCGCGCAAATTCCATTTTCTTGCTCTCGTTGGCGGCGCCCGGGCGAATAACCGAAACGATGGCGATCAGGGTGTCAATGTCCCGTACGTTGCACATCTTGCAGAGGGAAATCATGGCGGGGCTTTCAATATGATGTACCGCGCGAGCGCTCCCGCCGGCAATGAGATCCCAAACTTGGGGATCATCGAAGGGGCCCATTGTGGTAGGGAGTCTGAACGAAGGCCCAAGGCTGTCTTCATTCCGCACTCCGCACTCCGCACTCCGCATTTGAATCACATCCCTCATTACCGCCAGGCCGCCCTGGGCGAGGATATCCATTTTAATCAGGCCGACGGCTTCGACGGAGTCCATGTCGAAGTGCGTGGTAGGATAACCCTTGGCGGAAATGAAGCAGGGTGTGATTTCGTGCATAGTCTGGCGCGAAAGCACCACGCCGCAGGGATGCATTTTGGGATAACGCGGGAAGCCGTCGAGGAAGCAGGCCATGCGAAGCGCGGTTGAATAGGGCTCCTGGTCGAGCGGTAAGTCCCGGCATTCCAATGTGTCGGCGACCACTTCGGCCAATTCACTTGCGCGAGAGAAGTGGGGAAGCCGTTCAGTCAGGCGGCGGACTTGGAATTCCGATACGCCGAGGACCTTGGCGACTTCGGCAAAGGCGCTGCGGGATTGGAACGTGGAGAACCCGCCGACCACCGCGGCATGAGACGGGCCGTATTTTTCGAAAATCAGATCGATGACATCGTCCTTGCGATCGTGCGGGAAATCGACATCGATATCCGGCAGTTTGTTGAGCGCCATACGCTCTTTATTGAGGAAACGGCGGAAATAAAGATCGAAGCGGATGGGGCAAACGCCGCTGATTTCAAGGCAATAGCAAGCCAGAGAATCCGCCGCGCTGCCCCGAGTGATCCATTCGATGCCGCGCCGGCGGCACTCTTGCAGGATATCCCACATGATCAAAAAATATTCCTCGTAGCCGACGTCCAGGATGATCGTCAGTTCCTCCTCCAGTTGAGGTTTGAGGCGGGCGTGGTCTTGCGGGTAGCGGCGCTGAAGTCCTTCCATGACGAGTTGGCGCAAAAACCCAGCCGCAGTCAAACCCGGCGGTGGAGGGTAAGCGGGAAATTGCGGGTTGCCGGGCGCAATCGTGAACGAGCAACGTTCGGCAATTTCAAGGCTGGACGCAAGCAGCTCAGGATGCGCGGCAAAGAGCTTGTGCATTTCGGCTGCCGGCCGGAAATGATATTCACCGCCCAGGCGTTTGTCGGCATGTTCCTGGCGCAGGAGAGTCAGAGTGCGGATGCTTTGGACAATATCGTATTTCCAGCGATCGGAAGGCAGCTCGTAATGGATGGGAAAAGAAGCGACACAGGGCAGGGAAGGGGAGCGCTTTTCAAAGGCATCGTGGCTATTGATTTCCAGGTAAAATCGGTCCGGGAAGAACCCTGCCAATTCGGCGACAGGGCTGACCGCGAGGAGGCCGCCGGTATTAAAAAAGGCTTTTTCATCCTCATCTGCGGTCGCCCTGAATCTGCGGGGAGGAATTGGAAATTGGAAATCGCGAGGGTCGGGCAGGGCATTGGCGGAGGCGCTCAGGATGCGGCAGAGATTGTGGTAACCATTTCGGTTTTGGGCATAGAGACAGAGCCGGTGGCCCTGCCAGTCAAGTTCCGCGCCAATAATGGGTTTGATTCCCGCTGCGGCTGCCAATTGCGCAAACTCCACCGCGCCATGCAGATGGCCTTTGTCGGTTAAGACAATCGCCGGCAGGTCGTGTCGTCTGGCCAAATCGATGATGGCTTCGATCGAAAGGGTCGAATCCAGAAACGAGTAGTAGCTGTGAACGTTAAGCGGAACATAGTTGATCGAGCGTTGCCCGCCTCCGCTTCGTTTCGGCGCGGTCGCGCCGGAGCTGGAGGCGAAGGCGGAAGCGTTGAGTGTTGAAGGTTGAGACTTTGGACTTTGACCTGGTAACCCCGGATGGGTTGGCGGTTTCAGCTCGACACGAAAGCGCAGTTCAGGGCCGGGAGAAGCAGTGACGCGGGCAAACGAGTTTCCAATGCGCTGACGTTGTACAATGGCCAGATTGTGGGGAGCGGGTGCTGGAGCCGCAGGGCGTGTCGGTGTGTTCCCCGGGAGCGCCGGCGAGACGCCGGCGCTCCCGGGCTCTTGCCCGCGGTCGCTTTTGGCGCGGAGGGTGAAATCGTGGCCGCGCTGGAGAACGGCACGGCCGTATTTTTGGCGCAACTCATCCACCGTGCCGGCCAGACGCTCCTGAGCGGCACATCGGCGCGCGGAGACGTCGAGAGCCAGGTTGGCCCGGAAGACGCCGTTATAAACATTGGAGAGTTTGAGTGAAATTAGCCGGAGACTTACCCGCCGCCGCCAGGCTTTGCGTAGGAGAGTGGAAATTTTGGAGTAAATTTCAGTTTCGAGATTAGTGGGTTCGGCCAGGCTCTCACTGGCTTGCTCTTCATCCATGTCGTTGTAGCGGACTTTGACCGCCAAGGTGCGGATGCTTTTGCCATCCTCACGCACCTTGGCCATGAGCTGGTCGGCCATGCGGCGCAAGGTTGCTTCCAGGAATTCCTCGTCGGTAGTGTCGGCAGCGAAGGTTTCCTGTTCGCCGTAAGACTTGGCCGGAGCGCGCACGGGGATGACGGGTCGCTCATCGAGGCCCAATGAAAAATTGCGCAACTGCAGCGCCTGGTTGCCGATGATTAAGCCCAACAGATCAACAGGTGTTTGGGCAATCTGGCCGATCTGAGCCAATCCCGCGGCATTCAACTGGTTTGCGGTTTTGGGGCCAACCCCGGGCAGCCATTTATTAGCGAGGGGGAATAAGAACTCGGCTTCATGCCTGGGCGCCACAAACTCGAAGCCGGAAGGTTTCTTGAGCTTGGAAGCAATCTGGCTGACGAGTTTATTGCTCGCGATGCCTTCGCTGACCGAGAGCTTGAGCGATTGGCGAATCGCATCGCGGATAGTTTGTGCGATGCCGACGGCCGGCTTGCGCGTGCCCGTGAGATCGAAGTAACCCTCGTCGATCGAACCAATCTCGACGTCCGGCGTGAAATCGTAGGCATAGGAAAACATGAGCCGGGAGAATAGTTCATATTTATCGAAATCGCCGGGTAACAGGATGAGCTTGGGACAAAGCCGGCGCGCCATGGTGCTGGGCATGGGAGTGTAAATGCCGAACTTGCGGGCTTCATACGAAGCGGAGGCAATGATGCCGCGCTTTTCGCCCCCCACCGCTATCGGCTTGCCTCGCAAACGCGGGTCCGCTGCTTGCTCGACCGAGGCGAAGAAAGCATCGGCATCGAGGTGAACGATGGCGCGCGCGACAAACATGCTGCGTAGAATGGAGGGATGAGGTGATGGGCTCCCGGGCTGGGTTCACTACCTCATCATCATTTGAACTTCGAATTTCGGATTTCCTTTCATTTGCGTCGTCGAACCAGCGCAACCATCACTCCCTGGATTTGCAATTCTTCCTGCGGGATGAGCTTCGGGTAACGCGGGTTTTCGGCGCGCAAGTAAGGTTTGCCCTGCTGCAGGACAAAGGTTTTAAGGGTAACCTGGCCATCGATCAGAGCGGCCACCACATCGCCGGAACGCGGTTGAACGCCATGCTCGATAATGACGATATCCCCATCAATGATGCTTTTACCAATCATCGAATCGCCGTGGACCTTCAGGCCGAAGGTCCGCGTGGTTGGTTTGATGCCCAAGGTGTCCACGTCAATCAGGACACAACCCTCTTCTTCCTGCTCGGCATCCATCGGTCGGCCCGCGGGAATGGCGCCATAGATCGGCACCGATACGATTTGGGGTGCCAGCGGACGGCCGCCCTGGCGAAGATTCACTAGCTGAAGCGAGCGGGCGCGACCGGGGGAGTTTTTTAAAAAGCCCTTGACGCGCAGGGCCTGCACATGCGCCAGAGCGGCGTTGGGACTGCTAAAGCGGAAATGCGAAGCAATTTCACGCAACGTGGGAGTCAGCTTGTCGAAATCCTGTTTGTGCCGGATGAAATCCAGAATCTGCTTTTGCCGTTCGGTCAATTCCTTCACTACTGGACGTTAGAACAGTACTGGATAAACGTCCAGTGGAAGTTGTTCACCGGTTATTCACCGATGCCCGGTGAATCACTTCTTGATCGACGCCAGTTTGTGGATTGCCGCCGAACGGGTTACCGGGACGTTGACAAGCAAGGTGCGTTCAAAACACCTTGTCCCACTCGCTTCGGTCTTTGATCATCACTTCACGCAGCAGGCGAATCGGCGGAGCGCCGTGCCGGAGCATTTCGTCGTGGAATTTTTGCAGCGTGAAGCTGGCGCCCTCCTGTTTCCGGTAATCTTCGCGGAGCTTGAAGATTTCGAGTTTGCCGACGGTGTAGTAGAGATACTCAGGGTCGAACGCGCCGCGCATGGCCTCCTGCCGGGCGGGCTTCTGCTCGTAATAGCAGTTCTCCTGGAAAAACTTGGTGGCCTCCTCCACGGTCATGCCCTGGCAATGCATTTTGATGGAGACACAGAACCGGCAAAATCGGAGGAGCGCTTCGTCGGCTTGTGCCATTTGGTACTTGGCGGTTTTGATTTGCTCGTCGTGGGTCGGGGTAGGGGATGAGCTGGCGCCGAAGCCTTCATCAATCATCATCTGCTCGGCATAGTGCGCCCAACCTTCGACGAACGCATAACTGGAAAAGATTTTCTCCAGCTTGTTTGCGGGGGACGCATTCAGGTGCAGGAACTGAACATAATGCCCCGGGTAAGCCTCGTGGATCGAGACAATGTCGGTTGTGTAATAGTTAAACGCGCTCAGCCATTCCTCCTTCTGCTGCGCAGGCCAGTTGGATTCGGGGGGCGTGACGTAGTAATAGGCCTCGGTCGCCTTTGCTTCAAAGGGCCCGGGAGTATCCATGGAAGCGAAGCTGGTGGCCCGCAGATATTGCGGCGTTTCTGTCACCTGCGCCCGGACTTGCGAGGGCAGGCTGATGATCTTGTGGTCGATCAGAAATTGGCGGATCATTTCCAGGTCCTTCGCCGTATCTGGGATTAGCCCCTGCTCGGTGGGGTGGTCTTTTTGGATGGCTTGAAAAACCTCGATCGGCTTTTTGCCCGGATCGATCTGCCCGGCTGCCAGGGCAAAGTCCTCTTGTTTTCGACGCAATTCCCGCAGCCCAACCTCCAGCAATTGATCCGGGGCTTGGTTGATCATCTCACCGTACTCGAGCAACCGGGCATACTTCTCCCGACCCAGGGCGTAGCGCTCGTTGGCCTTGGGCACCTTCTGTTCTTTCAGATAATTCGCATAGTTGCGGAGCTCTTCGATCGCGCGAGTGTTGGCGGAGTTGAACTCCCCCATGAGCTTTTCATTCTTCACCTGCTTGAGGGCGTCGACCAGGTCCTTGCTCAGAAAATCCGCGGCGCCACTGGCCTCATCCATCGCGATTTCGATCTGCGGGCGCGGCAGCGATTCCGCTAGATTCGCCCGGGCCGTGGCAAAGATCTTTGGGGCCTGGTTGAGAATGAGTGTAACCGAACGGAGCCGATCCTCGAGCGGAGCGAAATCACGCTTGATGTAGATGTTCACGTCCAGCACCCCGGCGTACGTCATTGGGTTCTGAGAATAAATTTGCATTTGATCGAAACCGAAGATCTCTCGTTGGATGGCTCCACGTAGAATGCGGTAGTCATAGAACGCTTGCGCGCTCAGTTGGTGTCTATCCAATTCGGCCAAACGACGACCGAAGGACTGCAGTCGCGCCAGTTCGCCATCGAGTGAAGCTCTGCTAAGGTCGGTAAGCTTGCCATCGAACTCGTGGAAGCCGAGCGCCGTGCCACTCTGAGGTCGCCAGGCGAGGTAGCCCTGGATGTAGTCCTCGGCGAGTTTTGCGAACGCCGCATCAGCGGTCTGAGACTGAGCGGTGGAGAGTGGCACTAGCGCCATGCCAAATGACAGTACCAACGGCAAGACTGAGAAAAGTTTCACGGCAGATATTTAACCCGCCCCGGCCGCGCTGAGAAGCAGGAAGATTATCGTTCTTGGCAGCGACCTGCCGCGAATGATAGCTTCGGGCGCTTTGAACGGAACCGACGATCGAAATCTCAAACCCCAAATTATGAACCCAAATCTCAGCCGGCGAGAATTTTTGAAAACCACCGCAGCAACGGCCCTCGCTGCCGGAGCGCTCCAGACGAGTTTCGCCCAGGGCGACAAGAGGATTACGGTTGCGCTGGTCGGGGCTGCTCA
>JANXQE010000753.1 GCA_025356925.1 Limisphaerales bacterium
TTGGTCATTCCCAGCGTCTGTGGCGTGTATCATTGGGATAAGCCGCTTTCGCATCCTGACCCAAAAATTCGCGAAGAAGGGCTCGAGGCGCTGAAGCAAACGCTGCGCGATGCCAAACGTTACGGCGCCTCTTCGGTGTTGCTCGTGCCGGCGGTGGTAAATAAAGAAGTGAGCTATGGCGACGCCTACACGCGTTCGCAGGCCGAGATTCGTAAAGCGGTGCCCTTGGCGGAAGAACTCGGGGTAAAGATCGCCATCGAAAACGTCTGGAACCAATTTCTGCTCAGTCCGCTCGAAGCGGCGCGGTACGTGGATGAGTTCAAGAGCCCGGCGGTCGGCTGGCATTTCGACGTCGGCAATGTGATTACCTACGGTTGGCCGGAGCAATGGGTGCGCATTCTCGGCAAACGGATTCAAAAGCTGCACATTAAAGAGTTCAGCCGCGAACGACGCGATAAGGAAGGGCTGTGGAAAGGATTCGATGTGCCGCTGTTGGAAGGAGATGATGATTGGCCATCGGTGATGAAAGCCCTGGACGAGGTCCATTACTCGGGCTGGGCGATGACCGAACAACCCGGCGGCGATACGCCGGACGGACTCTCGGACCTGGCGACGCGGTTTGGGAAGATTCTGTCACTGTGAGGTTGCCGGCGCGGTCCGCCGGAAATCCGAAGGCCGAAACCCGAAGGCCGAAGGAAATCCGAAACCCGAAGCAGGCCAGGAAATCTAAACACATGCTCGAGCCAGCGCTTACAACCGCTTAAAACGTAGAACATTCGGAAACAGACGCCATGGCGTAAACTAGTTGGTTCACTCGGATCGTGGATGCCTCTCAAACCTGACTCCCGCTCCTTCCCTGTATTCTGACTTTTCCGTGATCCACAATTCCGGATGGAGGTTGATTTATCCTGTCCCATGAAACTCCAGTTGCTCCTCGCGCTAGGCCTCTTCGGCGCTGTCCTCGCACGTGCTCAAACCCAGGACGACACCGTCACGCTGGATGACCTGGTTTCATCGGCGAACCAGTGGGCACAGGAGAACCTCGATGAAGATGTACTGCGGGTGTTGCAACAAGCCGATCGCGAGAAGGTCAGGAAAATCCTGGCCGATATTCAGAAGCAATTTCAGGGCGAATACGTCATAGATTTGGCCAGCCTTAAGGAGATCGCGAAAAGTGTGATACCACTTTTGGAGAGCTACGAGGAGACGTTGCCCTACGCGCTCTGGCTAAAGACCCGTCTGGATTATCTGGAGGTCGCTGACCAGCTTCGGCTGATCATCCCGGCCCCGAAGCCCGAGCCAGGTCAAGCGCTTAAGCCCGTTCCAAATCCGTCGCCGCAGAAAGAGCGGGAGATTTGGATCACCAAGCTTACCGAGCGCACCTATCCCGAGAACGCAAAACCTTATGTCTCTCGGCTCAAGCCCATCTTTGTGTCGGAACGCGTCCCCCCGGAGTTGGTCTGGATTGCCGAGGTCGAATCGTCGTTTGATCCTCGGGTGCGGAGCCCGGCGGGCGCGGCCGGTCTGTTCCAACTCATGCCCGCGACCGCCAGGCGATTCAAGCTCAGCACGAGCTGGCCATGGGACCAGCGCCTTAACCCGGAGCCCAGTGCCCGGGCGGCGGCGCAGTACCTCAGTTACCTCCACGGCCACTTTAAGGATTGGCGGCTGGCGTTGGCCGCTTACAACGCCGGGGAGGGGACCGTCCAGGATTTACTCACACGCCGCAAGGCTCGTGGCTACGACGCCATTGCGGGCCACTTGCCCGCGGAAACGCAGATGTATGTGCCCAAGGTCGAAGCCACTTTGCTCCGGCGCGAAGGCGTTACCCTTGCCGATCTGCGAGTGCCGGCGCGCACCCCGGCAAGATAAGGGAGGCAGCCGGGTCAATTGCTAAAGTTTGGAATCCGGGTTCATCGGTGGTCTAATTGCCGGTCGAGGTTCGAACTTTCCGGGGTTTTCGTTTCCTCCCGCTCCGGTTTCGAGGCGACGGCCGTCTCCTTCATGACGAATGCCATTAATCGCCTGACGCGAATGCACCCCACGAGCTTCCGGCCGTCTTTCCGTTCGACCACCGGCAAGCTTTTGAGCCGGTACTCTCGGATCGCCGTGGCTGCTACGGAACAGTCATCATCGGCGGTAACCGTCACCGGGTTTTTGGTCATAAAGTCGCTCACGGGAGTTAAACCGTTAGCCGCGCCGGATTGGCCACGAAGCAGATCGGTGATCGTGACCACACCATCCACACCTTCACCGTCGGCAGAGACATAAAAAAACTCGTTGCCATGCTCGACGAACGCCTGGCCTACTTCCTGCATCGTGGTCGCTGGTTTCAGCAGCGGCTGCGGGGTCGGCTCCATTAATTCCTTGATGGGTGTTTTGCTGAGCAATTCGTAAACCTCGGGCCGATTCTTCCAGACATCTACCGCCCGGCGATTGAGAGTTTGCGCCAGGGCATCGCGCAGCGGCGTCAGGGCCCCGGACACCTGGGTGAAGACATTCTTGCCCATGACCAGGACCTCGACTGCGGTGCGCGCGCGAATGGACGTCACGCGCGGCCGGTTCCCGAGCAATGCGCGCTCGCCAAAAAATGACCCTGCTCCCAGCACGGTGACGACTTCGAAATCGGCACCATTGCCGGAGGCTTTTCCTGCGCTGCCATCTTTGGACCGCAACACTTCGACTTCCCCCTGTTCGAGGACGTAGAAACTGGTTGGGGCATCGCCTTGCCGAAAGATAAAATCGCCGGCGTCGTAATGCGCGTGGGACACGCGCTCAGTTGCCTCGGTGCGCACGTATGCCAGATCTCGCGGGAACAACAGCAGCGAGGCCCAGTCGAAGCCGACCTGAAAGCGGCGGCCCAAGGTTGGCAGCTTGAAAAGGTAGACTCCACGCCAAATAAACCAGGCGAGGAATCCCGAAAGGTGCAGGCCGAACAAATCGGCGACCGCCGACTGCCCCCCGATCGAGCAGAGCTCGCCCAAAAGCTTGAATCGAAACGGCCTGGTGGGCTGGCCGCGTAACACGTGAACGATGTTCTGCGCGCATTGGTGCCCCTGGCGTTCGGCAAACTGACCGGTCGTGGGCGACACCTCGCCGTTGAGCGAATTGATGATCGAGGCGCAGTCTCCAATGGCCCAAACGTTGGTTGCGCCTTTGATTCGCAGGTCCGGTTCCGTCGCCAGGCGTCCCTTCTCCTTGGGTGCAGTCAGGCCCGCAATCACCGGGGCGGGGGAACCCCCAATCGTGCAGACAATCGTGCCGCCCTTGAGGAATGTCCCGTCTTGCAGGGCCACGCCCTCGGGAGTGGCGGAGGTCACCCTGGCGTTGAGGACCATTTGAACGCCGGCTTGCTCCATCTTTTTTCGCGCGAACTCACGCAGGCCTGGGCTGATCTCCGGCAGGATCTGATCGCGGGAATGGATCAGAACAACTTTCGAATCCGGTGTCTTCCAGTGATGAAAGTATCTTGCGCTATCGCGCAGCAGGTCATTGATTTCGCCCGCCGCCTCGACGCCACTGTAGCCTCCGCCCACCACCAGGACCGTCAGGTGCCAGCGCTGG
>JANXQE010000756.1 GCA_025356925.1 Limisphaerales bacterium
CCAGCTCTGTGAATTCGTCGCGCATCCCAAACACGCTGACTTTGATGAGGTCAGCCGGCTGCCGATTTGTTTCGGGGGTTCCGTTACTCAGCGTTGTGGGCTGCTTCACCAACTCCTGGTGCAACCGCCGGACGCTTTCAAAGAGACCACCCGCTCGACGTGACACGGAGCCAACGAGGGAAACACTATTCATGGGCTGGCGAGTAACCGAAGCAAGGCGCTTCGCGCCACGGTCCTTTTTTGAGAGTGCAAAGCCACCGCCTCCTCGGCTGCAGCTCGCAGTCCTTGGGCAAAGCGGCTCAGCCCGCAAGCTGAAATGATTTCGGCACTGGCGTTGGACATGGCTGAGAGATGAGGACCGGGGATTGAGATCCGGAGCATCAGCTCCGCAAGTTGTCCGACATTCCGCGGGTCGAACGTGTACCCGTTCCGACCGTCGGACACGAGGTCAGGAGCACAGCCGCACCGGTTCGAGACGACCACCGGCAACCCCGACGCCATCGCTTCGTTGACCACTAAACCCCAGGGTTCGGAGGTGCTCGCGTGGATGAACGCACTCGCCAGACCATAGTACACCGGCAACTCTGGGTATTGCTTGAAGCCAGGTAGCAACACAAACCGCCCGAGTCCCTCGGCCGATATCTGCCGGTCGAGGGCGGCTCTTCCCGGCCCGTCGCCGAGCAAGACCATCGACCATGGCCGATTTTCATCGGCACCAATGCCAACCCCGGCTGGACCGGCAAAAGCCCCGCGATAGCTCACATACGCCTCAATCAGGCGGGATAGATTCTTTTGCTCAACAAAGCGGGCCGAGGCCAGGAAATAGTGTTCCGGAAGTCCGAAACCCCTTTTCAGGTCGGCCCCCAGGCTACGCACCGATTTCGCCATGCGGCGGAAGTAGTCGTTGTCGACGGCATCGTAGCCTTGAAACACGCGGTCGGGCCGCATCCCAAGCTTGGCCAGGTAATTCACGTGGGCGACTCCGCCAACGAGAGCAGCGGAAAACAGCGAGACGAGGCTCGCCTTCCACCACTCCTTCAACGCTGTGCGCGGCGAGTCGTGCTCGGTGCTTTCGGACATCAACACCGCTGGGACTTCGTTCGTGAGGCACCAGGCGAGCGCTCTCCACGAGTAACCCCGAGACCAGCCGGGGATGAACACGCACTGCGGCGCGAACTCCGTCAGTGTGTTCCCAAGCCGGCGTGTCTGGTCGAGGATATTAGAATCACCACGTCGCCGGGTTCGGTTCAGCGTAATCGAGTTAAAACCTCGCGGCAACGGGCTCGGAGCCCAGGGATATTCGCGGCTGCAATCGTTGATCTCCAGCGCCAGCAGATCGCACACCTGGCTCGCCGCCCGCAATCGGGCCACGTGGTACGGCCCGAGATTGTCAAAGAGAATTGCGATCTTCATTAACGGTCAGAGCAGGTGATGCCTGGTAAGTTTGATCTCGGGCGCGGGCCGCGTCGGGCGGTGTTGATTTCGATTGTCGCCATGGCGTTGGGTGAAGCAGGACGAACCGAGGGGCGCCGAAACCCGCAGACCTTCTCAGCCGCATCGCCACGCTTTGGACTGCGTGAGGAGTAGGCCAGGGCTGCGCCCAGAAAAATTGCGTTGTAGAATAGGCCGGGGAGAAAATCCAGGGTCCAGTGCGTGACAGCACGCATGGCGGAAGTGCAGCACTGCATATACAGGAGTTGGGCAAACAACCATTTTTGCTGCGAAGCCGCGCGCCACAACCTGCGAAAAAAAGCTCCCAACACGATAAAAAACCCACAGCCCCAATATCCGAACTGCTGAAAAGAATCTCCCATGGCCGTCACCGTTGAGCCCGCAGGGTTAATGTAATCCATTCCGGCCAACTCGCGTTGCACTCCTTCTCCGCCTCGTCGAATCATGAGGGATTCCTTAAAAGCTGGCCCCAGAATCTGCGCGGGAACAAACCGAAACATCAGGTGATTCCAATACCCGGCGCCGTATTCGTAATCGCCGCTTCGCCGGGTCGCCTCGATGAGCATCGCCGCATTGCGCAACTCCAGGATTGATTCCTCATTCAGAAAGTTCTTAAAACTCCCGACCAGATCGATTTGCCGCACGCCTTCCCAGTCATTTTGGAGCTGGAATCGGCGGTAACTCGACGTGGCCGGAAGCGCGAGCATCGCGAGGAGGATCGTCGCCGCCACTAACCAGCGGGGTGGGTGTAAGCGTTGCCGAAAATACAGCGTCAGCCCAATCGTGAGCAGGAAGAGCGCCGCGGGCTCGCGCCGTCCAATCAGGATGCTCTGAAGGGGAATCATGGCTGCAACCAGCGTCGAGGCAATCGAAAGCGCGTTCGGTCGCCGCAGCGCGACCATCAGGCAGATCGCGAACCCGGGATAACAAAGCTGTTGAAAAAAGCCGTAGATCGTCGCTGGCCCGGTCCAGCCTCCGAATTCACTCGTTTGGACGTCCGTGTGGGCGAGTAGATAGCTGAACCCGATGCCGCAGCCAACAAAGACCAAACCAGCATGAAAGAGCCGCGCTTCGTTGACAGCGCCTTGAACCCAGCGCATCGCGGGGCACCCCGACGAGATTCGGTATCCAATCAGGCAAGACACCAGGCATAGGCACGTCACGAAAAGCACGGTTTGCACCGCCTGTTCCGAGGCCGCCCCGGGGAACCGCGTCAACGAAATCGTCTGAGGCAGGATGAAGACGGCGAACGTTGCAGTCATGAAATACGGAAATTCGTAAATCCTCGCCGGACGGGACATCACTTTGAGCAATGGCGCCGCCAGCAGAATCACAAACCACCAGAAAAGCAGAGGGATCATTGAATGCGTATACGGCTACCGTGTTCCGGTCGCTCCGCGACCCGGTTCGGAAGCGATCCGTGTAAGGAACATGGCTTCAAGCCACCTTCACCTGTGGGCATCCGAAAACCGCCACGGCACCCGCTTCCCCCTTGCCCTTAAAACCCCGAAAGCGCCGGCAAGCCGGACGCACTGCATACGCTTCGCGAAAGCCTTTGCGGGGCACAGATCCCAGCCTGCCGACTCGACAACCCGGAGCACCCGAACTGCGCGAAGCGTTTGGAGTGCACGGCACTGGCGCACTCCAAAACCTTCGGCATCCTGGCTCCAGTTCATGGAAAGGATCGGACCGTGCTGCTGAGCCGCCCAAGCGCGCACGTGTAGAACATCCGGCGGTAACTCGGGGCCAGAACAGGCCAACTGAATCGATCCCGGACGGCGGCCCAGCGAATTTGCGCCGCCGCGGGATCGGGAGACTTGCGCAGCGCTTCGGCGAGAGCCCGTTCCAAGGCGCCAGGACCGCTCAGATCAGCCAGGATCGCCTCACCTCCGAAAATGTATTCGGTTACCGGATTTCGATAGGCGATAACAGGCAGCCCGTGCATGAGCGCCTCAAGGTACACCCGCCCGAAGCCCTCCTGGGGTGAGGCGAGCACAAAACAATCGGCGGCCCGATAGTAAGTGAATACCTTTTCATAGGCGACGGAACCTGCGGCGAAGCCGTCAGAGCCGAGGAGTTGTCCTCCGAGGGTAAGAATTTCGGCTGAACCTTCGTCAATCGCGCCAAGTAATTGAAGAAAGGGGCGCGGGCCTGGAAGGCGAGCGGTTTCCTGGATGAGGTAATCCATGCGCTTGTGGACGCGACGGATCCAGCCAACGCTGAGGATGACCGGGCGATCGAGCGGGAGCCCAAGCCGTCGCCGCAACGCGTGACGCTCCTCCACTGACGGCCTTGTCGGAGCCGCGATAAGATTGATCCCGTAAGGGACCATGAAATGTTTCTCAGGAGGCTCTCCGGCATCGAGCGCTTCTTGATAGTGGGAGGGAGCTACCTGGTGGATGTAATCGGTGCGGACAAATGGCGAGTGAACGGGACCCCCGTTCGAGAAGAGCAGCGTGTAAGGCACACAGATAACCTGACGTAACCTGAAAAGTAAAAACCCAAGATTAGCGTCACTGTAAAACACGACGTGGGGGCGGAAAGCGCGGATCTGCTTCGCAACCGAGGGAAAAGCGCTCCACTGCTCGATGACATAACCATTCCGATGCGTAGCGGCACCGAGGAACCGCGCCAGAGCCCCCGTTCGCGGCAGGCTCCAGACCACGCGCTCATCGGGAGCTCCGGCGCCCGCGCCTTTAAGCAGGCGCAGCTTCAAACCCTCGGTGTGCTTTAGGCCATCGAAAGCGTCCTGGAAAAAAGTTTCGATGCCGCGGTTCATAATGCCTACCCCGCTGCAGACAAAGAGGACCCGACAGGGTGACCCTGGTCCAGTCATCGAGGCTTCATCCAGAGCCAGCACATGCGAACCGGTCGCCACTCGCTGACCGCCCAGTCCAGGTAGGACTTCGGCAATAGCCAGGTAGCCGGGCTGCTGAACGGAAAGTCGGCGCGTGAACGTGGGGCCTGCCAGATCCTTTCAATGTTATGGGTCGGACCGAAGCGCCGACGCAGTTCGTCGGTAATACCTGGCTGGATGAACTCGTGCGTTTCC
>JANXQE010000769.1 GCA_025356925.1 Limisphaerales bacterium
GCCGGCAATCCCGCGGCGATGATCAAGAGCCATCACAACGTCGGGGGCCTTCCCAAAAACATGCGCTTTCAACTGATTGAGCCGCTTAAATGTCTGTTCAAAGATGAGGTGCGCGAGCTGGGCCTGGAGTTGGGCCTGCCCCGGGAAATTGTCCTGCGACAACCTTTTCCCGGCCCGGGCCTGGCGGTGCGCATTCTTGGTGAAGTGACGCCTGCCCGGCTGGAAATCCTGCGCAACGCCGACGCGATAGTAGTGGAGGAGATGAAAGCGACGGATTGGTACTATAAGATTTGGCAAAGCTTCGCTGTGCTGTTGCCGATCCGGAGCGTTGGAGTTATGGGCGACGAGCGCACCTACGATTACACCATCGCCTTGCGGGCTGTCGAATCGCAAGACGGCATGACCGCAGACTGGGTGAAGCTGCCGTACGATCTGCTCGAACGGCTTTCCAACCGTATCATCAATGAAGTGAAAGGGGTCAACCGCGTCTGTCTCGATATCACGAGCAAACCGCCGGGAACCATTGAGTGGGAGTGAGGCGTTAGACGCATTATGACAGAACCCCCATCGGGCCGAGGCCGCTCACTAAAATGGCGTATCCTGGTGGGCTTGACCGGCGCGGTTGCGGTGGTTTTCGTTCTGGCATTTGGGCGCGGCTATTTCGCCTTTCGCGATCGCCTGCCGGGGTTTTCTTTGAGCCTCCGGATTGCGCCAACGCAGGCGGCGGCCAAACCACGTCCTCTCCGAGTCGGTTTCGCGCGGGTGAAGATCAACCCGGATCTCTCGAATCCCCAACACCCGGTTTATGTGGCTGGGTTTGGTCAGAACCGGAAAGCTACTGCGATCCACGACGATCTTTGGGCGATCGCGTGTGTCATTGATGATGGTTGGTCGCGGTTGGGGATCGTGAGCCTGGATGCCATCGGGTTCTTCCACGACGACGTCGTGCGGGTTCGACGCCGTCTAGCCCCCGATTGGAAGCTTGATTATGCCATCATCTGTTCGACCCATAATCATTCCACGCCGGACCTGATGGGCTTATGGGGCCCGGACTACCTCCACACGGGAGTGGACGCCGATTACCTCGAAACGGTCCGAGGCGCATGCGTCGAAGCCTTCGGTGGTGCCGTGAGCAACCTGCAGCCCGCGCGCGTCTCGTTCCGGGAAATCCCGACCGAGAGCAAGGACCTGGTCGCCGACACCCGGAAACCGATCGTGTTCGATCCCGACATCCGAGTGATGCATTTTGTGGAGGCGGCCTCAGACAAGACTTTGGGGTCGATCGTGGGGTGGGCCGATCACCCCGAGACACCGTGGTCCGAGAACACCGAGCTCACCGCCGACTACTGCGGCTACCTGCGACAGGCGCTTGAGGAGGGCGTAGTTGTGAATAGCCAAAAGACCGTCGAAGGCCGCGGAGGGATTCACATTTATGTTAATGGCGCCATTGGCGGTCTCATGACCTCGCCGCCGGGCACAAAAGTCCACGATCCTTATTTCAACGAAGATTACCAGCGGCCTTCCCATGAGAAAGCGCGAGCGCTGGGGTACCAGATAGCGTCGAGAGTCCTGCCGTTTCTAAAGGACACCAACGCGACCTTTCTCGATCATGTTCCCCTTGGCATCTATGCGCGGAGCATTGAACTACGGCTCGATAATAAGGCTTTCTTGCTGGCAGGCTACTTGGGCTTAATCGACCGCGGGTACTTGAGGTGGCGCACGCTGCGCACCGAAGTCGCGCTGATAACATTTGGCCAGGCCACCGTCGCTTGCGTCCCGGGCGAAATCTATCCCGAGATCGTCAATGGGGGCATTGAGCAAGCGCCCGGCGGTGATTTCCCGGTCGAGCCGGTTGAGGTCCCACCGTTGCGCCAGCTTATGCCTGGACGCATTAAATTTGTCTTTGGCCTGGCTAACGACGAACTCGGCTACCTCATTCCCAAATCGGAGTGGGACGAAAAACCTCCGTATCTTTATGGCTCCGAACACGCCCCATACGGCGAAATTAACTCGGTGGGGCCGGAGACGGCTGGCCGGGTCCACGCCGGGCTCAGGCAGTTGTGCGTCGAGGCCGAGGCTAATGAGCACTGACCTGAATGGGTGGTTGCGCTGTGTCTCGACGAAGTTGCGTGGCACACACCGCCGGGAGTGCCGGATTTTTGGAGGGGCGGGGCTGGAGCCGTCATGGCTGGGGCAGACGCATGCGCACTTTGGCGGTGGCCGCTTTCTCAGTGCTCGATGACTTCAAAGGAAACGACCTTGCCGTCGACAAGTTTCACCTGGAAGGGTTTGTCCTGCCACCATGGACGCTCGAGAATGTAGCTCAAGGTTTCCGACTTGGCGTCAGCGTTCACGTTCTCGGGGCTTCCCAGGATTCTGAGGACTTGTTCCTTGGTCATGCCAATTGAGATTTTGCTGGGCTCTCCCGCCTTTATGTGGCCGCCGGGGGTTCCGCAGCCCAGGATCAGTGTCAACGCAAAGAGCAGTAAGCATCCTATGGGTGTTTTCATTTAATTTGCCGGTGAGGTGTTGTTTGGCGGCAGGTGTGCTGCTTCCATCGGGGAATCGAACCAGAGTTAAGGGCGGTCGACAAGGGATTTCAGGGATTTCAGGGGTGGCAACGGACGGATAGGACCGATGGGACGAATAGGCGATAGACCATCGCAAATAGTCGATGACCGGCGCCCAGGGACCGGCGGCCAGCAGTCAGAGCTGCTCTGATGCTAAATGGTTTATTTTTTTCAACAGGATCAAATGGAAACAATTCGTTTGCGGCTGGACGAACCGCTTCAGGCAAATCGGTGACCGCGGCGCATGCCCATCGAATGCCCGCGTCCCGTTGAAATCCCTTCATGGGCCGACCGACTCGGATGGTCCACCCTTAGGCCAGGTTTGCCATCTCTGGGCGGAGCCGCCGCACAGGCAAGAGAATGGCACCGGCATTGCTTGAGGAGTTGCGCGACGAACCTAATCATATAGAATTTTCCATGTAGCGACAGGCCGGCACACCATTTATGCGGTTTAACCAGTATGAAGTCGGGAACTTCTTTGACGAGATGTTCTCCGCCGAGGGTAGTCCACGCTCCGCGGCGCAGGCGCTCGTAAGGAGCATCGAGTCGCTGCCGGAGGGCGAGTTACTCACTCGCCAGCAAGCCGCGGAGCGCGCGTTGCTCCAGATGGGCATCACCTTCAACGTTTACGGCGAACAAGCCGGTGTGGAGAAGATCTTTCCGTTCGATATCCTTCCACGCATCGTGTCCGCTGAGGAGTGGAACCGAATCGACGCAGGACTGAAGCAACGCATCCGGGCACTCAACCTGTTCATTGATGACATTTACCATCAGCAACGAATCCTGAAGGACGGGATCGTGCCCAAAGACATTATTTTCTCGGCCAAATCGTACCGGCAGCAGTGCGTTGGATGGAATCCGCCCTCCGGGATTTGGTGCCACATCACCGGCACGGACCTGGTACGTCACAGCGATGGCCAGGTTTATGTGTTGGAGGACAACCTCCGGTGTCCTTCGGGCGTTTCTTACGTCCTGGAGAACCGCCAGATCATGAAGACGCTTTTTCCGCGTTTGTTTGCCGCATCACGGATCCGGCCCGTCTCGAACTACCCGCTGAAGCTGCGGGATATGCTGGAGTCCATCGCGCCGGATCACATCCAAAAGCCGCGCGTTGTGCTGTTGACTCCTGGGATTTACAACTCCGCCTATTTTGAACATTCCTTCCTGGCACAACAAATGGGGATTGAACTGGTTGAGGGGCGTGACCTGACGGTTGAGGATGAGCAGGTGGTCATGCGCACGACCAAAGGATTCGAGCGCGTGGATGTCATTTATAGGCGACTGGACGATGACTTTATGGATCCCGAATGTTTCAGGCCGGATTCGGCTCTGGGCGTGCCGGGGTTGATGCAGGTTTACAAGGCGGGGAACGTGGCGCTGGCCAATGCGCCGGGAACCGGAATCGCCGACGACAAAGTGGTTTATGCGTATGTACCACGGATGATCAAGTACTACCTCGGCGAGGAAATCCTTTTGCCCAACGTGCCGACCTACATTTGTGCCGAGGAAAAAGACCTGACGTATGTGTTGGAGCATTTGCCTGAATTGGTCGTTAAGGCGGCCAATGAGTCGGGCGGTTACGGCATGCTGGTCGGCCCGCATTCGACCAAGGAACAATGCTGCGATTTTGCCGAGCGAATCAAGGCCGCGCCGCGCAACTATATCGCCCAACCGACGCTGGCCTTGTCACGCGTTCCAACGATTTCAGGTGACCATTTCGAGGGTCGCCATGTAGACTTGCGGCCTTATATTCTGTATGGGAAAGATATTTTCGTGCTGCCAGGGGGACTGACCCGGGTGGCTCTCAAGAAGGGGTCATTGGTCGTTAACTCTTCCCAGGGCGGAGGGAGCAAGGATACCTGGGTGCTGGCGGATGCCAGCCACGGCACCCAGCGCCAGGAACAGAGCACCGCTGCCGACACTCACTAGATTCGTTACCTCACCGCACCGCCATGCTAAGCCGAGTCGCCGAGTCCGTTTACTGGATGAGCCGCTACGTGGAACGGGCCGAAAACGTGGCCCGGTTCATCGATGTGAATTTTCAATTGATGCTCGACGAGGCCGGCGGCGAAGATCGTCAATGGCAACCGCTGGTCAACACCACGGGCGACCATGAGGACTTCAACAAGCGCTACGGAACCGCCACCCAGGAGAACGTCATCAAATTCCTGACCTTCGACACAGCAAATCCGAATTCGATCCTTTCCTGTTTGCGGCAGGCACGGGAAAATGCCCGCACCGTGCGCGAGATTATCTCGTCGGAGATGTGGCTCCAGATTAATAAGTTTTTTCTGACGGTAACATCGGCGGCCGACAACTCCGATTGGCTCGATTCCGCCAACGAGTTCTTCACCGAGGTCAAAGAGGCCAGCCACCTCTTTGCCGGCATCACCAGTGCCACGATGGCCCACAACGAGGCGTGGCATTTTTGCCGGTTGGGTAAAATGCTGGAACGGGCGGACAAAACCTCGCGCATGCTCGACGTCAAATACTACATCCTCCTTCGCTCGGCGGACGATGTTGGGTCGCCGTTCGACGACATCCAGTGGGCGGCAGTGCTCCGCTCGGCCTCCGCATTCGAAATGTACCGCAAACGCCACGGCCGGATCTCTCCTAAAGGCGTGGTTGAATTCCTGATTTTGGACCGCGAATTTCCGCGAGCGATCCAGTTTTGTTTAGTCGCGGCGCGTGACTCGTTGCACGCCATCTCCGGCACCCCCTTGGGCACCTTCCGCTATCAACCCGAGAAGCTCCTGGGCCAGTTGTGCTCGGACCTGTCCTTCGCGAGTCTCGAGGAAATCATTGCCCAGGGCCTGCACGAATACCTGGATGACCTGCAAACCAAAGTCAATGCGGTCGGGGCGGGCATCTTCGAAACCTTTTTCGCCTTTAAAACGCCGCAGTCGCAAAAGAAGCCCGCCCGGGTCGTTGCGCAATGAGATTGAAAGTGGGCGTTGCCGGGCTTGCGCACTCGAGCCGAACCGGCACAAACTGAAACCACCGATGTCAACGCTTTCTGTCAAGACTTGCGACTCTGACCGCAAACTCCTTTCGTACATCCACGTCAAACTCGCCCTGCTCGGCCTCGGCCCTCCCATCGACAGCTCGGACGGCGAGTTCGGGGAAATCGCCTCGGCGTTGGTCGCCCGGTATCGCGAAGAAGAGCGTTTGCTGGCCAGCTATCTTTCCCCCTCCGACCAGCGTATCCAGAGCTTCCTGTTTGATTATCTCCAGGACATCCCGGTGGCAAAACTGCCGAACAAGACCTTCGTCCTGGATCGGCCCGGATTGGCTCGCTTGTTGTCGCTGCCGATGGATGGCGACGAGCTGTCCCTGAGCATCATTCACTCCTATCGCGTTAAACAAGGCGTCCTGCACAACCCCAAATCGGATCGCCGCACCACGCAAGGAATTTTCCACGTCGCCGAAGGCGGTCTTCCCGTTCCCGGTGACAAGCAAGCCGTGCCGAAGGCGGTCTTCGGCAAGCTCCTGGGCCTGGCTCTTACTCCTCCCCGCGAGTTGATGATGCTGCCGCTCACCGCGACCCTGGCGCAGCCGGCGGAATGTTTTGTGTCATTGTTGCTGCGCCCGGTGGTTTGCCCGGAGGTGCCCGGGTTTATCGCGGAAAAAAGCATGGAGATCCGTTTCTTTGCTCCGGGAAGCCTCGTGAGCAATCTGGACTTTGTGGAAAGCATTTTCGGCAATGCGGGTGATCCGTTCCTGCCCGACAACGATGCCGGGTTGGACGTGGAACATTGGACGGGGCACAGCGGTTGCGTGATCCTCGCGCCGCACCTGGTCACGGTCACCAAAAAAGCGCTGGGCTTGCCCCAGTGGCGGGACGCATCCGAGCGACTGCGCCGGGACGGGATGGCGTGGCGCGATGAGAATGAACCCTACAACGACGGTCGCCCGTTCAAGCTCACTTGCCGCGATGAGGCCGGCGTGATCGTCACTTTGATTGCCGATAATTACTTTGGGTACTGCAAGAAAGAGGTCAAGACCCAGATCAGTTACTCGGCAAATTTATACGGCCTGTGCGAAGAGGAGCACGCGGGTGGCGCCTTGGTGTTTCCGAGCTACGATTTGGGCGAAGACTTCTCGGGTGACGTCCATGTTCGTCCCATGGGGCATTCCTTCACAGAGATGGTGGCGCTCTACGGCGACCGGATGGACGTCCGAGCCGAAGGTTACGCGGTGGACCGAAAGTATCCGGACATCATCTACGTGCCGCAGAACGCGCATTTCGATTTGCAGCAACAACGAATTTCCTGGCCGAACGCGGGGGTGGATCAGAACATCAAGCTGCTACCAGGGCGCACGTACCTCCGGCCTTCCGGCTATCGGGTCCACATGGAGAAACCTTCTGCCAACAGAGCCTGGCGATTGATCGGCACGGTGGCCGAGGGCACGTTTTGCCATAAGCCCTGCACGGTTTCGGGCGGGGGAAAATCGGAAATCTCAAAGTCGATCAATGACGCAATCCTCCAGGGGCCAGTCTTTGTGGCAAACTTCAAGCAGGACTTCGACCTGGTAAGCGACCTGCTCAATCGCGACTATTCCAGCCGGTTCAAGGGCAACGTCCGGCTGGATCAGCGGCCGTTGCTCTCGCCCGAGCGTTCCCTGGGGTCGGTGATTAAGTTGCTGACACCGGATGCGCGGGATTTTACCGGGGAATATAACGCCTGGCTCGAAACCATCCCGCAATTCATCAAAGAATTGGTGTTCGTCGTGAAGCGCTTTTACAAACCGGAATGGACCGACGGCTGGCGCGACCACTTCAGCGTGGACGTCATCAACGGCACCCCCGGAAACGAGTTGAAGTTCGACAGCCGAAAACTCGTGACGATCTTTTTACGTGTTGGCTACGACCAGGACGGCGCCTGGCGAACCTTCGGGCTGCGCAAGGACTTTCAACCCGCGGTTAAGCTCCAGCAAGAAGACGACATCACCGCCTCGGTCATCGTGCCGGCGAATGCCCTGCCAATCCCTCTGCCGGAAGCCCGGCCCGTTGCCTTTAAGTTTGTGAAGAATTGTGAGCTTCGGCTATTCCAGCGGCCGGACGAGGCTATCCACCCGGGATATGATCGCGAGACCGAATCGGACTTTGTCCAGCCAGGCAATTTCTTTTCGAACTATGAAGCACTAACACCGCACGACGCGCGCGAGTTGTTCGAAGATTCCATTGGATTCGCCCGGTTTACTGAGCCGCTTCAGCTTCTGATTCGGGAAGTGGCGGAGACAGGCTCCCCTGGCTTTTTCGTATCCTCCTCGCATCCGCGAAAGGTGGATGGTGTTCCGAGTAAGAACCCGAGATATCTCCAAGCGCGTCCGGATTTAAAAAACCCGCGCCAATTCTACCTGGGGGAGATGTCCATGCGACTCCGCCGGCGATTGCGGCCCGAGCAACCCCTTTATACACCCGTCCAGGCGGTGCTGCCTGGACGTCGAAACAACCCCCCGGAAGGCCAGATCCGATCCCTGGCCGTTTTTAACCCGATTCACTATTTGGAATTGCCAGAGCTGT
>JANXQE010000656.1 GCA_025356925.1 Limisphaerales bacterium
AGCGGGCGCAGCAACACCGAATCAACCACCGCGAAAATCGTCAGATTGGCCCCAAGGCAGAGGCCAAGTGTTGCCACCGCGGTGAAGGTGAAACCGGGGTGCTTGGCGAGCTGGCGGAAGGCGAATTTCAGATCATTCATAACGGAGAGCGACAATCGGATCGAGCTTCGCTGCGCGGCGGGCGGGCAGCCAGCAGGCCAGCAATGTGACTGCCATCAGCAGCGCGGCAACGCAGACGAATGTGACCGGGTCACTTGGTTTTACCTGGTAGAGAAGGCTGCTCATGAGGCGTGTCAGGCCAAATGCGCCTGCCATGCCCAAACCGGTGCCCAGCAGCGCCAATCTCCTCCCGTGGCCCAGCATAAGCTTGAGCACATCGCTCCGGCGCGCACCCAATGCCACCCGGATCCCGATTTCCTGCGTCCGTTGCGTAACCGTATACGCCATCACACCATAGATTCCGACGGCGGCCAGCGTTAGGGCGAGCACGGCAAACAGGGCGATTAGAATGAGATTGAAGCGTGGCTGCCAGACGGCATTGGAAATCACCCGGTCCAGCGTCGTAACACTCGAAATAGGGACGTTTCTATTCACGCTCCAAACGGCCTTTCGCGCGGCATCCAGGAGGCCCCACGGGTTGATCGAGGTACGGACTACCAGGGTCATGGCCGAGTAATGGCCGGCTGGGTCGGATAAGAAAGGCGATTGTACGAACGGCAGGTAAATCTCATTTTGCACCTCTTCCGCCCAACTTCCCTGTTTGACGTTTTTTACCACCCCCACGATCGTGAACCACTTCGGAGTAATGTCCGAATCGCTGAACGCGATCCGCTTCCCGACTGGATCCTCGCCAGGCCATTGTTCGTGGGAGAGCTTTTCGTTAATCACTACAACGCCAGGAGTGTCAGACCGGTCCTGTTCGCTGAAGTCGCGTCCGTGTGCCGTCGCAATGCCCATGGTTTGGAAATACCCCGGCCGGCAAACCCGATAGACCGCGCCGATGCCTTCCCCGGGCTTGTCGGGTGGCCGTCCTTCGATGGTCAGGCCGCGATCCCATAGGTCGCCACTCAACGGAAGATGGTTCACGGCGCTGGCCGAAGTGACTCCCGGGAGCGCGCTCAGTTTTTGCAACAATTGCCGATAAAATGCCTCCCGTTTCGCGCCCAAGAGCTCGGTTTCACCATGGAGAGAAACGATAAACGACAGCGCCTTGTTGGATTCGAAACCGGAATCAAGCGCTTGGAGCCTTGCGAAACTATGGAGCATCAAGCCGGCGCCGACGAGCATGATCAACGCCAGCGCGATCTCTGTCACCACGAGGATACTCCGTAATCTGCGTCCGGCGCGTCCTTCCGTTGTTCCTCGTCCGCTCTTTTTCAAACCGCTCTGGACCTCGGGTGCGGCGGCTTGCAGCGCCGGTGCGAGGCCGAACACCAATCCGGTCAGCAAAGCCACGCCAAAGGTGAAAAGCAACGCCGTGGAATCCACGTTGATATCCGCCACCCGCGGCATCCGAAAGCGGGAGGCCCCCGCTTGAAGGGCCAGCACACTCTTTAGTACCGCGACCCCCCAAAACCCCAGCACCAGCCCGAGAATCCCGCCCAGGGCTGACAGTAGCACACTTTCGGTGAGCAATTGACGGATCGTCTGCCAGCGACTGGCGCCCATCGCAGCGCGGATCGCCATCTCCTTTTGGCGCGAGGCGCCGCGGACAAGTAACAGGTTCGCAACATTCGCGCAGGCGATGATCAGGACAAAGATGACCGCCCCCACCAGCATCAGCAGCGCCGGACGTACCTCACCTACGACTTTTTCCAACAGCGTGTCGACCCGGACTGTGCGTCCGGTATTGGTGTCGGGGTATGTCTGTGCCAGTCGGCGGCAAATGGCATCCATCTCCGCCTGGGCCTGGGATCGCACGACTCCCGGTTTAAGTCGCCCAAAGACGCGCAGCGAATTGCCGTCGCGTTGAGTTGAGCGCGGTGTGAGATCCAGCGGCGCCCACAACTCCGCAGACGTGGCCCAAAAGGGCGCAAATTGAAACCGCGGCGGCATGACACCCACGATCTGATACGATTCGCCATTTAAAGGTATACTCTGTCCAACCACATCGGGGTTGGCGCCAAAGCGGCATTGCCAAAGCCGATGGCTCAAGACCAAGACATGGTCTTTTCCCGGTTGAAAATCGTCAGCCTGAAGCACTCGTCCGACGAGCGGTTGAACCCCGAGAAGTTGGAACATCCCATCGCCCAGTCGGAGAGCGAGAACCGTTTCCGGCCGATCACCGCCCGTTAGGGTGCCATCCCAGAACTCGGCGGCCGACATTCCAGTGAAACTTCGACTTTGGGCGCGCCAATCCAGGAAATCTGCCGGAGAAACAGGGTACCGTCCCTCGTGCAGGAGGGTGACCATGTGCTCCGGTTCTAGGTAAGCCAGGGGCTTGAGCAGCACCCCGTTGACGACGCTGAAGATGGCCGTGTTCGCCCCGATACCGAGCGCAAGCGTGAGCACCGCCACGGCGGTAAATCCGGGGTGCATAAACATCTGGCGAATTGCGAATTTGAAATCGCTCATAGCGTTTTAGATTTGTGGTCTGCGATTTGACCTGCGGCTGCGAGCGGCGGCTGGTGGACCAGAGGATGTTCGAGAGTTGCTACGGACCGGAACGTCCGCGCGCCGAAGCAACGGGCCTCCCAATCGCAAAACGCAAATCTTCTCATTCGCTCCTCAATGCGATCATCGGGTCGACCCGCGCCGCGCGCCTGGCGGGCAGCCAGCAGGCGAGCGAGGCCGTTCCCAGCAATATCAAGATTACAAGCCCAAACGTGGGCGGGTCGCTGGGTTGGATTTCGTAGAGCAGATGGCCGATGACTCGCGTGAGTCCGAGAGTGGCGAGCACACCAATTCCGATGCCGAGGCTGGCCAGCTTCATCCCTTGCCACAAAACCAACCTGGACACATCGCTCTGTTGCGCACCCAACGCAACGCGAATGCCCATTTCTTTCGTCCGTTGGCTGGCGGTGTAAGACAACACCCCGTAAAGTCCCAATGCCGCCAGCACCAGTGCCGCGCACGCGAATGTCGCGATTATCTGCACCGAAAGCCGCCGTTGCGCCACCGCTGAGGCAACCAGTTGCGTCATCGTGCGGACGTTTTGGATCGGTTGGTCTTTGTCGAGCGCATCGAGTTCGGCGCGAATGGCGCGCGTGACATCTGACGAGTCACGCTGCGTGCGCACGACGAGCGACATAAGGCCCCAGCAATTCTGGCGATACGCCCGATACATCTCGCCGCGCGGCCTCGCTTCCAGCCCTTCACGCCGCACATCTTTAACCACGCCGATGATCTCCGCGTTTTCGGCGCCATCACCGATGCGGATCCGTCGTCCCAAAACATTCGTCCCGAGCTGGAAGTTGCGGACAAAGGTTTCGTCCACCACCAGGACATCCGGCGCGCCCGCGCGGTCTCCCTCGTTGAAGTCTCGGCCTTTCAGAAATGGAATTTGAAGCGTGCGGAAATAGTCCGGGCTCACCTGGGCATAACCCGCTGAAGTCGCCTCGCCTGGGGCGGGTGGCGGGAGGTCAGGAATCCAAACTGCCATGCCCATCTGGTTTTCCGCCAGTGGGAGCCCCAGGATCAAGCCGGCTGAATCCACACCCGGAATCGCTTTCACTCGATCGTGCAACTGCGTAAAGAACCGTTCGCGGCGGGCCTGGTCCGGATACTTCCGATCGGGCAGGCTTAGTTGTAGGGTGATAACCTGCTCCGGCGTGAAGCCCATCGGCTGGCTCAACACACGGCCAAAACTTCGGCTCAACAAGCCGGCTACCACGAGCAACAACAAGGAGAAGGCGACCTCCGCTATCACCAACGCGCTGCGGAGCCCCTGGCGACGGCGCCCCGCGGTGACACGAAAGGTCTCGGTCAGCTCGCAGCCAGGTGAAGGGTTCGATGCTCCCCAGGCGGGGGCGAGGCCGAACAACACCCCAACCGTGAGCGATACAACTGCGGCGAATGCCAGCGCAGTGTGATCGAGGGTGATGCCTTCCGCGAGCCGCGGGAGGTTAGGCGGAGCAAGCCGCTCCAGCAGTTCGAGCAGAACCGAAGCCGTCAAAAGGCCCACCAGGCCGCCGACCGTAGCGAGCACCACGCTCTCGGTCAACAACTGTCGCACGATTTGGCTCCGCCCGGCGCCGAGCGCAGCTCGGATGGCAAACTCGCGCGTCCGCCCGGCGGACCGCACCAACAGAAGATTAGCGATGTTGGCGCAACCGATTAGCAGCACGAGCCCCACTGCGCCAAGCAAAACCAGCAAGGTTCTGCGAGCGTCACCTACCATGACTTCCTGATACGAATCCACTTCCACGCCCCATCCCTTATTCTCCGCGCTTGCGGCGGCCATGCGCTGCGCAATCATATCCATCTCCGCTCTCGCTTGAGCCAGCCTGACGCCCTGCTTCAGGCGACCGTAAACCAGGAAGTTGTGCGAGTGACGCTCGCGGAGCTGATTCGGTTCGAAAGCCAGCGGTGCCCAAATTTGCGTTCCGGCTTCGGGAAAGAAAACGCGTGCCGGCATGACGCCAATCACCGTGTGCGGCTCGGAATTCAAGAGGATCTGCTGCCCGATAATCGCCCGATCCCCGCCGAAACGCTGCTGCCACAGCTCGTGACTCAGCAGCACGACGTGATGCTTTCCAAAAGTCTCTTCCTCCGCCAAAAAACCGCGACCCAGCATTGGCCGGACACCGAGCAGCGAGAAAAGGTTCGCCGATAGTCGGGCCCCGACTAGACTTTCGGATGGCCCGCGTCCGGTCAGGATGAAATTATCCCCACCTCGCGCCCCCAGGCCCTCGAAGAGTGTACTTTGCTGCCGCCATTCCCCCAACATTGGCGCCGCGACCGCCCCTCGTGACGACCCATTGGCCACATTGTTCTCGAAGAGCATCACTAAACGGTCCGGGTCCGCGTACGGCAACGGGCGGAGCAAGATGGCATTGACGAAACTAAATATGGCCGTGGTCGCTCCGATTCCGAGAGCCAGCGTCACAACGGCCACGGCGGTGAAGCCGGGGTTTTTGGCGAGTTGGCGGACGGCAAATTTGAAGTCGTTCATAGCAATTGAAATTGCCGCTCTATCATTTGCGATTTTGCCGCGAGGAGGCCTTGCTTACCTGTGAGTCGCAAACCATCCGAGGCGTGCTGCGGACAGGAATGTCCGCGCGCCGGCACAGTACAGCTCCCAGTCGCAAATCGTAAATCTGGAACGGCAAGTAATTTCATTCGGCTCTAAGTGCGACCATCGGGTCCACCCGTGCCGCGCGTCGGGCGGGGAGCCAGCAGGCAAACATCGCGACGCCCAAAAGCAACCCGGCGACACCGATAAAGGTGAAGGGATCTTTGGGCCCGAGTTCAGGCGTGAGTGATGCCAGCAAACGCCCGATTCCGAACGCACCAACCAGCCCGAGCGCGAGGCCCAGCAAGGCCAGGCGCAATCCCTTCCCAAGCACCAGCCAGAGCACGTCGCCAAGCTGCGCGCCGAGCGCCATCCGCAAGCCGATCTCGTTCGTCCGCCGAACCACGAAGCCGGCGATCACGCCATAAATCCCGAGAGCCGCTAACAGCAGTCCCAGGGCGGCGAAGCCGCTGAACAACCCGCCCATAATTGCGAAGCTGCCCAACCGCTGTCCGATCGCGGAGCGCGCCGAGCTGATCCCGTTCACGGCCTGGTCGGCGTCCAGTTCGGCAACCGCTCGCCGGAGTGTCTCCGGAGATACGTTGCCGCGGAGCGCAACAGCCAGGGGACTCCGCGGATCCTGTGCGAAAGGACGGTAGGTCTGAAACCGGGTCATCGGTTCGCTGGGGTCGACCGGGAACCGGACATCGCCCACGACGCCAACGATCTCCTGCCAATCTCCCGGTTCACCAATACGCTTGCCGAGCGGCGATTCACCAGGCCAGTACGTGCGAGCCATCGCCTCGTTGATGATGATCGTTGCGGGGTGGTTGACAGTATCGGAGGCATTGAAGTCCCTTCCCGTAACGAGTCGCGTTTTCAGGGTTTCGAAGTATCCGGGAGTGACACCGGTCTCGAAAACCAGTGGTTCGTGGCCCTTCGGCCAAGCGGGGCGGCCCTCGATTTCAAAACCGCCCGCAACACTGAAGGCTGAGACCGGCAACGATCTTGCCAGCGCCGCGTGCTCCACGCCCGGGAGCGCCGACAGTTTTTCGTGGAGGCGACTGATGAAGCCGCGCCGGGCGTCATCGGTCCCGTATTTGCTCTCCGGCATGCTGAGATAGCCAACGGTAACCCCATCCACCCGCCAGCCGGGATCCAGCGCGGCGAATTGGTGCAATCCGCGCACGACCAAACCCGCCCCGGCGAGCAGCGCCATCGCCAGAGCCATTTCTGCAACGACAAGCCAGTGTTGCAGCCGGTGTTGCGAGCGGTTCGCGGTAGCCCCCCGGGAGCCCTGTTTCAGGGCGTGATTGACGTCGGTGCGCGAGGCCAGCCAGGCGGGTACCAGCCCGAACGACAGGCCCGAAAGGATCGAGGCTCCCAGAGCAAACGCAAAAACTCCGAGGTTTAGCCGCAACCGCAACACGGTCTCCGCCCTGGCCATAATCTGCTGGCTCAACAATGCATTGCCCCAGTTTGCCAATGCGAGCCCCAGCGCGCCGCCGAGCAAGGCGATTAAAAGACTCTCTGTGAGCAATTGCTGGAGTAGTCGTCTGCGCGGAGCGCCTAATGCGCCGCGGATGGCAAGTTCGCGCCCGCGCATGGCCGTGCGTGCGAACTGGAGGTTCGCCAGGTTGGCGCAGGCAATCAGCAGCACGAAACCCGAAAGGACCATTGTGAACCACACAACGTGGCGGCCTCTTGGATCCATCGCGGACTCCGCGAGCGGCACGAGCTTGAGCCCTTCCGATGGGTTGTTTTCAGGGTGTTCCCGAAGCAGTTGCGCCACCAGGACGTCTATGCCGGCCTGCGCCTGGGTCAGAGTCACCCCCGGCTTAAGCCGGGCAACTGCTTTCAAGTAATTGCCGCCACGGTCGCGGCGCTGTTCGTCCGTGAACGCAATTGGACGCCAGAAATAAGTGTGGCCCCACAGCATGTTGTCATAAAACGACTCCGGCATCACGCCGATCACGGTGACCTGCTGCCCGTCTAGTCGTAGGGTACGTCCAAGGATATTGGTTTCGCCCGCGAATCTCCTGAGCCAGAAGTCATGGTTCAGCACAATAACGTTGTCCTGTCCGGGCCGATCTTCATCGGCGGTAAAGACTCGTCCGAGCTCAGGCCGGATGCCCAGAAGCGGAAAGAGATCGGCGGAAGCCTGCATCCCGTTCACCCGCTCGGCGGGCTGGCCCGGTTCAGCCACGTTGAAGGCCACCGGGTTCAACGCCGCCAGGTGTTCGAAGTCATGGTTTTGTGTCTGTTGATCGAGGAAATTACCGGGCGAATGAGGCCAGCGCTGCGAGTGCGGTGAAGTGCGAAACACCTGCACGAGGCGTGCGGACTCAGGATAAGGCAGTGAGCGCGCCAGCAACGCTTGCAAGGCGCTGAACATCGAGGTGTTCACCCCGATGCCCAGCGCCAACGTGAGCACAGCCACAGCCGTGAACCCAGGGTTCTTCAGCAACTGGCGAAGGGCAAATTTGAGGTCATTCATGGCTCGTGGTGCTGGTCAGTTGCTGGCGTCGCTTGGCTTCTAGCCTTGGTTCGAATTTGGTTTTCGCCTCAGTCTGCTCTCAGTGCGAAGGTCGGATCGAGCTGCGTTACGCGGCGTGCGGGTAGCCAGCAGGCGAGTATCGCCACGATCGCTAGAACCAGTGAAACGCCAATTAACGTCGCAGGATCGGTGGGGCTAATTTCGTAGAGTTGGCTGGTCAGAAACCGGGTGAGCCCAAAAGCCCCCGCGATGCCACAGGCCAGGCCCGCCAGAGCCGGCCGCATTCCCTGGCCAATTACGAGCGCCAGCAGATCAAACCGTTGGGCGCCGAGGGCCATGCGGATCCCAAGTTCGCGCGTTCGCTGGCTCGCGCCGTACGCCACCACACCGTAAAGACCGACCAAGGTCAGCATCAGGGTGGCACCCACGAGCAAAATCACGGCTATGGCGGTTTCTGCTGCCACCAGCCGGCTAAAGCTTCGGGCGCGGCCACCACCCGAGTTGCCACGGCCGGCGGCATTCAAGACTTCACTTAGGTTCACCTTCGAGGCAGTCCACGCGGGCGCGAACCCGAACACCACGCCGGTGGCCAGAGTAACTACGATCGAATAGGCAAAGACCCAGCCATTAAACGCCGCTTCGTGGAGCCGAGGGATACCGGGAGGGCTGAGCACGAGCAATGCTTTCAGCCCACCAATGCCCAGGAGTAGTCCCGCCAACCCGCCGAGAACCGCCAAAACCATGCTCTCCGTAAGCAAGAGTTTGATGACACGAGCGCGGCCCGCTCCAATTGCGGCGCGGATGGCCATTTCTTTGCGCCGGGCCGCCGAGCGGCTAAGCAGAAGATTCGCAACGTTTGCGCAGGCGATCAGCAGAACAAACGCCACCGACCCAAGCAGCACGAAGCCTGGCTGTTCTTCCTCGGCTGTGAAGACTCGGCCAATCATGGGTTGCACTCCTAGCGTCGAGAACAAATTTGCCGTGACGGAGACGGTGCCTACGCGCTGGGAATTATCCCCTCGATTCAGGTCTATTGTGGCGGAGGAAACCGCGGCGATCTGCTCAAACGATTTCGCTTGACTGCGCCAATCTATCAGGTCGTGCTGCGACGGAGGCAATTCGTGGAAGCCTAGATTATATGTCGGATTGTCGGTCCAAATCGTCATGATCCGGTCCGGTTCATAATAGGGCAGCGGCTTGAGCAAGACGGCATTCACCACGCTGAAGATGGCGGTGTTGGCGCCTATCCCGAGAGCAAGGGTCACGACGGCGACAGCCGTGAAGCCCGGGTTTCTCAACAGTTGCCGGAAGGCGAATTTGAAATCGTTCATGGTAAGTTAGAAACCCGCACAGGTGCCACCACAATCACGAGTTCCCAGGTGTCATAAAAGGCGTTGAAGTGCGCGGTGAATTCCCTGACGAACAACCTCCGGACCACGATCCCGTAAAACTTTGAAAGCACTGGCATAAAACAAAAGACACCTTATTTTTTTATCCGCACTTCGAGTTTGGGTTTCCGTCGGATTGCCAGCTGACTATGCAGAGTTAATGCCAATCATACATAGAAGTGTAACTCGCTTGTAATTAAGGCTCAACGACGATGACCCGGACCCGGAATCGGCCGTCGATGTTCACCTATGGGAAATATCGATCCCACTAGTGGGAAAATCTTCGAGCAATTTTGGCCGCGGGATCAGGCCAATCAGGGCACGCCGGGGATTCGTGCGTTCAGGCTACGAACTAAACCAAAGGCAACCGCAGCCGGGCGCGACAGCCAGGTCGGTCTTTCCGATTTTCCAGCATGACTGACCCGCCGTGCGCCTCGGCGATTTGACGGCTGAGGACGAGGCCGATCCCGGAGCCGTGTTGTTTGGTGGTGAAGAAGGGTACGAACAGATTTGCCGAGTTGGATAGCCCAGCGCCCTCGTCCTCGACCAAAACCTCAAGGCCGGAGACATTCCGGCTCCAGGAGACTTTCACTCCGCCTTTGGTTTCCAAGGACGCGTCGACGGCGTTGCGGACCAGGTTGATGAGCATTTGTTCCAACAAGTCGCGGTCCGCCTGAACAGCGAGGGCGGGCCCAGGTTCCACCGATACCTTCAGGCGTGTCTCGAACCGAGCAACACGCTGGACCCACGACCCGACGTCCACCGCGCCCAATCGGGGCTGAGGAAGCCGTGCCAGCTGAGTGTAAGCTCCGACAAACCGGTTCAATGCTTCGGTCCGGCTTGAGATTACTTCCAGACCGCGCTGCATATCCTGTTCCCAGTCATCCATCCTCGGATGGCGCTTGAGCAGCCCGGTCATGGTGCTGGCGATCGATTTGATCGGGGCCAGCGAGTTATTGAGTTCATGGGCCAGCACCCGAAGCAACCGCTGCCAGGCCTCGCGCTCTTCGTCGCGCAAAGCGCGGCTAAGATCGGTCAGAACCACCAGGGTGTGAGGCATCCCATGTTCACGAAAGGTGGTCCGCCGGAGGCCCCAGCGACCAACCCCTCCCGGCAACATGATTTCCATAGTGCGCGAGGTTTCTCCTTGTAAACAATCCGAGAGTCCCAGGTCCACGGCGTTGCAATTAAGCAACCGTTCGCCAGGCTTCCCCAGCAATCGCTCGCCGGCGCGATTGACGAGCCGCAGTTTTTGGGCGCCATCGAACGTGAACACGGCGACCTCGATTTCGGTCATTACCTTGCTCAGCAGAGCCGTCGCTTCCAAAGCCGCCAACCGCTGCTGGCGCAGATTCTCTCCCAGGGCATTGAGTTCAATGATGACTTCGCCGAGCGCATCTTCGCGCCGTCCGCCACGCGCCCGGATCGAGTAATCGCCTTCGCGAATCGCCGCCAACAGGTTGGAGATCGTTTGGAGTGGGAACCGCACCTTGCCGATCAGCGAAG
>JANXQE010000657.1 GCA_025356925.1 Limisphaerales bacterium
CCCAGCGATTAACCGTAGCGCTGCATTCGCCAGGCTTGGTCAATTGGCCGTCTTTACCAGTACTTCCGCCAAACCTCGGCTTTTGGACATCCAATCGTCCACTTTTTGAGAGTCCCCTTACCAAAGCGCCCTCGTGTTTCATCCTGACGAAGCCGGAAAGGGGCTGGAAATGTTGTGGTTCTCCCCAAAGCAGGTAGAGACGGAATTTGCCCCAGCGTGTTTGAGTGCGATCGGCAATCAGGCCCATGAGGGGATCCTCAAATGCGCCGATGAGCCGGACAACGGGCATCCTCCACAGAAGCGCAGTTGCCGGGATCCCCCAGACCTCCACGTAGGAGTAAGTGAGAAAGATATTGAAGCTCTGGAAGAAAAAATTCGACGCTGCGTCGCCCAAAGCATAGCCGACGTATTCGCGTGTCCTCAGGCGATCGTCGGTAGAAGGCTCTGGTTGGGTTATGCTCGCCATTCGGCGGCTTGGAGTTCGAGGGAAGAAATGAATCTGGATCGCGTCATCGTGGCTCTTCAACACTCACGCTCAGTGTTGTCAGTGGCTTGTCAACCTGGTCGAGAAATCGCGCGCAAAAATCGGTGGCACCACCGCCGTTAATGACGGCGCAGCGCACGACATTCGATCCCTTTTTGAGCATGAGACGTTTGGAAAGGCCATCGTCGATGACGGTCTGGCGGTCGCCGTAAATGCCGATGACTTCCTGACCGTTGACCCACCAGACGGAAGCCGCATTGGAACCAATGGCGAGACGGACGCCGTGCATCTCCTCTGGGCAGGTGACGATCGTCACGGCCCAAAACAAGACGTCGGAAGTTGGCTTGTGCAAAGCTCGAGCGAAATGAAACAGGTTTACGTTATAATTCGTGGTTTCCACCGCGTGCCAGATGAGATTGGTGTTGCCGATCGCCACCTTGTCGCCGTCTTGAGGAATAACCGAGAGCTGATTGGGGAAGTAGTCGGTCCTGACGGCCGCTTGGACTGCGCTGTCGGTAAGTCCGTTGACACGAATAGGCTCAAGAATCAGCCAGCGCTGGAGGAAACCATCAGGGCTGGCTGACTTCGCGGTTGAGCTGGGATGCGTGAGGGTGGGTCCGAAGCTTTGGGCGGCCGCGGCTGCAGCGGCCGCGAAGGTGAGGAGAAGAGTGGCGACCGTGACTGGCAACGCCGGCGTGAAGGAGGTGCTGCGCATAATAATCCGAACTCTCTTCAGGATTGATTCTAACGCTTGGATCGTAGTTCGATCGAGGTTCATGGCATCTTGAGCAACCAGCGCTGTTTCTGGATCGAAGGTTCGAATTTGGCCAGCGTCGCGTAACTACTGCCCACGGCCGAAAGAGCCAACGCTTCGTTTGAGCCGGGAACAGATTTAGGCATAATGCGCCATGTCCCGTCGGCAAGTTGATCGAGACGCCAAATCTGTTCGGGCCCGCCGGTAAAGGCGGGGACGGCCACCAGTTCACCGTCCGCAGTCGCGGCCAGAGCCCGGTCTGTGCCGGCGATGGTGATCTTGAAATAGGGCGAGCCGAGGTAGCCGCCGGCGTTGGTGACCGCCGTGATGGACCATTTCTGCTGGGCCTGGCATATATAGTTGGCCATGCGCAGCTCAATGTTGCCAGCGGGCCAATTCGTCGAGACCTGGGCGACATCCTGAGGCGGAATCATCCCGCCCTGACCGCCAAACAGCCCTCGTCCGCCACCGCCGGGTCCCCGTTGGCCGCCCCTCGGGCGTCGCCCACCTACCGGCACTCCCTCAACCGCAATCTCGAGCGCCGTGCCCGTGCGCAGAGATTCGATTTCATAGGCGCCTTCCTTGAGGTTCTCGCCGGCGACAGGCCAACCGTCTTGCCAAAGAAGCGGCCGGATATCCAGCACGCTGGCACCGCCCCTGTCCAGGTCGGCTTCATAATGACAGGAAAACTTCTGAAGGCCGTCGCCCCGGTCAAGCAGGCCGAAATGGCCAGGCCCAACAACGCGCCCGCCCGAACCTACGAATAGCTTTCCGCCGCCTTGGAGCATCCCAACACCCATGTTGTCAAGAAAGGGACCGAAAACACTCTGAGCGCGCCCGACGCGAATGTTGTAACCGGAGTCGGCACCGCGGCAGCAACTGCCGTGCGTGGCCAGAAGGTAGTACCAGCCGTCGTGAAACATCATCGTCGAAGCCTCGCAATTGATGGCGAGATCCAGCGGTTGGTCGTTCGGATTAGCACGCTTGCCGGTGTTCGGATCAAGTTCAACCAACCGAATGAAACCGAAGTAGGATCCGTAGGTGAGCCATAACTTGCCATTAACTGGATCAAGAAACAGTCCCGGATCGATCGCGTTGCAGTCCTCGATGCCGTCCGACGAGACGACCACGCCGCCTTCTTCCCATTTATAGTCGGGGGAATTTGGATCCAGACTCATGGTCCAGATCATATTGATTTCCGCCCTTGGCTGCGCGCCGACGTTTCTGGCAATGTATATGTAATAGCGGTTGCCAATATGAATGATGTCGGGGGCAAGACCGCTGCGGGAAGGCATAGCTCCGCGACGCCAGGTCCAACCATCGTCGGACACCAGGGTGCCGCCACCGGTTCCGTAGGTGTACCATTTGCCGTCGCATTGGATGAGTGTGGATGGGTCATGGATCCCAATCTGGCCATCCAGGGCTAAGCCAGGCGAGGCGAGCGCGAGAGTCGTTACCAGGGCCAGCAGGAGTTTCATGCGAGCAATATGCAGAGTCATTGAAAAAGTTTCTTCATCCAATCCAACTTCTTGTCCACGTTCGGTGCGCTGTCTTCGTATTCTGACCTGGGACGATTCGGCCTATTTTGCGTCGGCACTCTTAAAACCCAGCAGGGAAAGCATGGTCTCGGCATACCGTTTTCCCAACTCACGATAGCCTGCCGGAGTAAAATGGAGATGGTCGGGTCGGCTCGCGCAACCCTTCGAAGAAATGACGCGCCCAGTGGGAATTGTCTTTGGCAACTCGTCGATAATCGCATTCATGCTCGCGCAAGCGCCTCTTTGATCAGCATTTACGACTTCGCCGGCGAGCAGAGGAACTTCTTCGGCTTTGAGATTCAGGTCGTTGAGCAGGTTGTCGTAGACACCTTTAACTTTATTCGGCCATTCCTTATCGTTGGTATTTGACTCTCCCTGATGCAACAGAATGCCTTTAATGACGCCGTCTCTCCGGGCCAACTTTGCCATGTCGACCAGGCACTGGTACGGGTTTCCGGCATAGGCGTTGATGATGTCGGTCATCCAGCTTGGCGCAGTTGACGCATAGGTCTGAAAACTGTCTTTGTTGAACAGCTCAATTTTGCAGCCGGCCACGGAAACGTTGACGACCCCGACTTTGATTCTTGGCGGGAGATTGGAAACCATCGTTCGGCCGAAATAATCGGCCGGACAAAGACCACTCGAAGACCGGCACAACGGCGGGATTGCAGGATACCAATTGCCCTTCCTCCGCTCGAGGTTGGGGAAATCCACAACTGCCAGAACCTGAAAGCGATCATCCACGGCCGTCTTGTCCTCCGGTTGAATCCCTGGAAAGCCTTCCATGTTTGACTGTCCGAAACAGAGAAAAATGTAAAAATTGAGATCTTGCGAGAAAGCGTTCGAACTGACCGAGAGTACCGCTGCTAGCAGGAACAAGCTCATTTTCATGGCAATTACCTTGATGGAGTCGTTAGTGGCGCGCACCTCGACTCTTATTTTGTCGGTGCATCATCGGCAGCGCTAATGACCGCGTCGAAGGCCGGTTTGGTCTGGTCGTCCTGGTCGAAGAGCAAAGGCCGGCCATTGGCCCGCCATGAGAGCCGGTCATTCACACCCCAAAAGGTGACCACTTTCACCGATTTATCGTGTTTGAGGAATGCTTTGAAGAGGCGTTCGTATGCGTCAGCCAATTTCTTGTTGGCATCATCCACCAGGCCGCCCTGGGTAGTCGCAGCGTTGCTGGCGACATCCGCGCCTGCATTGCGCTGTCCACCCATAGCGCTGTTGACGTCGAGTTCGGTAATGTGGATCGGCAAGCCAACCGTCTCCAGTTCGGCCAGCGCCTCGTCTTCCTGCTCGAAACTCGGCGCGGACACGCTGACATGGGTTTGGGATCCAATGGCCATGACGGGAACGTGCTGTTCCTGCAGCGACTTGATCAAAGTGATGAGTTTATGGCGCTTCGCCGGGTTCTCCAGCGAGTAATCGTTGTAGCGCAGGATCGCGTCCGGATCCGCTTCATGAGCATACTCGAAGGCCTTGGCAATAAAGTCCGGCCCGATGATCTGCAGCCAGAGCGAGTTCCTTAGGATGTTTGTGCCGCCGTCCGCAACAGCCTCGTTCACGACGTCCCAGGCCTTAATCTTGCCCTTGTAACGCCCCACCACGGTATGAATATGATCCCGCATCGGCTGCAGCAACTCCTCGCGGGATGCGCGGGGGCCGCTAAAACCGCGACCGAAATCGCCACCGAATTGGCCGGAGCCGAACCTATTTGTGCCCGACGCGTTTGTGTTGCCGGAGGAAGCCGGATTGTTGGTGGCTTCGGGCGGCATATTGGTTCCTTGAAACACCCATCTCGGTGTTTGGCCGTGCCAGACGAGTGTGTGCCCGACGAGATACATCTTGTTGCTCACGCCAAAATTCACAAAAGCGTCGGCCGGCCCGAAATCATAACCCTCAGCGCCTTCCCGCGGATGGATCAGGGCCCATTTCAGGTCGTTCTCCGGGGAAATCTGGTTGAACTGTGCCCTGACGAGAGCGATATCTTTTGCGATCTGTTCCATGCGCCGGTTGACCTTGTCGGCCCGCACTGCATTGCCAGTCGCGATGGTGCGGTTGATCGCCACACCAACGTAGAAACGATCTTTGTAGGCATCCTTAAGGGATGGGCCATCGGCAGACCACGCCGGTGTGCAAACGGCAAGCAGCGCCGTCGAGAGCATCGCGGCGCAGGAGATGAGGTTCAGACTATGGGTTTTCACATGAATCGGTTTGAGCCGGTCACTTGAAATGAAACTGCTACATTCCTACGAGATAATGTTTGAGATTTCACCAGGCGCACCTGGCCACAATTGGGTCTATTTGAAAATGCGCTGAGAGAACAGCCACAGGTTGTTTTTCCAGTGAGTTGCGTCGTGGCCATTGCCGTCCACGTGCCAAACGTGCGGCACCTTCTGTTCCTTGAGGTAGGCGTGAACGCCCTGGCTGATTCGGATCAACCCATCTTTGTTACCGCTGGATAACCACAACAGTTTCAGTTGCCGGGCGGCAGCCCCGGGGTCGGGCACGAGTTGCTCGGGCGGCTTGGTGTTCGGGGCTGAAGAAAAACCTCCGACCCACGCAAAGGTGTCGAGATGAGCAAAACCGAAGTTTAGCGATTGGCCGCCCCCCATCGATAATCCGGCGAGCGCCCGGTGTTCGCGATCAGCGTCCACCGAATACCGCGACTCAATCGCGGGAATCACATCGTCCAGCAGGTCCCGCTCAAAAGCCGCAAAGGCCGGAGCTGTTGCCATGGGGTTTGGCCCGGCGCGATCGTCTTTTTGCGCGCGGCCGTTGGGCATCACGATAATCATCGGAACGGCTTTGCCATCGGCGATGAGGTTGTCAAGCAACACGTCAGGTGTCGCTAACCGCTCCCATTCGGTTTCATCGCCACCAATGCCGTGTAGAAGGTAGAGCACGGGGTATTTCTTGTCCTTGGAATAGCCGGGCGGAGTATAGACCTGCAT
>JANXQE010000663.1 GCA_025356925.1 Limisphaerales bacterium
CGCCGGCTTGTTGGGAAGCATCGCGACCGCAATCCCTCCTTTTGCGGGTGTCCTGCTCCTCATTGGAATCATCGGGTTGAGCCAGCGCGTGCCGGCTGAACTCGCCGCTTATGATCTGTTCTCGGACACCTGGTTCCAACACCACTGGGAGTTGGCTGCGGGCACACGGCGTCCGGCTGACGATGATTACACAACACTACTGGCGGCATGGCAGGCGGCTAACCCCGGCCTGAGCCCGGCGGAGGTGCTGCCCAATCGGCTAGGGTTCACGCCCGAGGGCGGCCTGGTTTGGCCGGCCGACTATGCCCAGCCACCTCAGGCCCCGTCTTGGTTCGTTGGCCTGACGGAGCACCAGCGCCAGGCGTGGGATGCGGTCTTACAGGCTGAGTCAACGGTCGCGGCGATTACGAACATGGAGGTTAAGGTGGAAGAGTTCCTGAAGACTGAACCACCTCCGGAAGCTCGCGCCAACGCGGAATTCATTTGGCTGAGGACCAGTCTCGCCGGTCAAAGTGGGTTGGAGGTAATGCAAGCCCTTGATCGACGCTCCGATGACTACCGCCACCTCCACAGCGCAGCCGGTCTGCCGCTCCTCAGTCTGATCGGCGCCGAGGCACTCCGGGCGGTTCGCCAGAGCGGACGGGCGCAGAGCCTCTTTCTGATGGATCCCAATGACCGCGGTGGCTACCTCGGTGACATCCTGAGCTGGTTGCTCGATGAGCCCAGTCTGCTTACCCCTGTCCTGATGGCCCAACTCGAGTCTCTCGTTGACGCCCACACCATTGAGGCCGACAGGTTCGAACCACCAATCCGCGCGGCCCGCACCGTTTGGTCTGCCCAGGAAAGGTTGCACGAGATCGGTGAAGCCATTCGCCGACACAAATTTCTGCGCGGCTTCACTGACACCAACTTTTGGCTCTCTGCCTCTTCGGGCCTTTGGTTCTGCCGATCGTCTCGCGGTGAAATAACTCTGCTGGATCGGGATGTAGACAGGGTGATGCACAAAACAACCAACGACGTCAATTGCCTGCGTTGTTATCCCAAACAGATGATCGAGCGCGCGGTCGCCGGGGTCGTTCAGGACCTGGGGGCAGCGCTTCCCGACTATATGACTGTGAACGTACAAGTGGAGAACGAGCCGTTGGTGCTGGCTCCGCCCCGTATACCGACATTCGAAGCGTCGCCTGTCGGCTCGGTGCCGCGGGCGAAGCACGGGCGCACTGACAATACCGCTGAGTACTATCTGAACGGGACATTGGACAATGCCTCGGGCCAATCGGCCTCGATGAGAGTATTGGCCCAGACCCGAGGGCGCTTTACGGCGAGGCCGCCGCCTTGGGTCTCGGACCAATCGCTGGCTGGGCAGAGCGGGACTTCTCCGCGCCCGGCCGGATTGCCAGGTCCCGCCGAGTTCGAGCTGCAGATTTCCCTGGCCGATCCCGGACGGCTTTTTGCCAAACAACTTCAGCGCACCTGGCTCTTCGGCGGCTTGATGGTCACTTCGAGCTTCGCAGCTTGTGTAGGACTCGTGGCGGCCTATCGCTCATTTCGTCGCCAGCTCCGTTTGGGCGAGATGAAAAGTAATTTTGTCTCGAGCGTCTCGCACGAGCTCCGCGCGCCGATCGCGTCTGTCCGCTTGCTGGCCGAGAGCCTCGCGGGCGGCAAAATTTCCGAGGCCAGCAAACAGCAGGAGTACTTCCGTTTTATTGTTCAGGAATGCCGCCGGCTCTCGTCGCTCATCGAAAACGTCCTCGATTTTTCGAGAATTGAACAGGGGCGCAAGCAATTCGAATTCGAGCCGACCGACCTGGTCGCGCTGACGAAGCAGACGGTGAACCTTATGGAGACGTATGCCGAGGAGCGGCAGGTGAAGCTCTCACTCTCCTTGCCGGATCCGGAGTCCTCGGCGATCGAGGTTCAATTCAACGCGGACGGCAAGGCGATCCAGCAAGCGTTGATTAACTTGATCGACAATGCCGTGAAACATTCACCCAAGGGCCAAACCGTCTCGGTGGGCCTGGAAGTGCAGAGCGCGGTGTGCGTTGTGCGGAATGAACAAAAATGGAGCAAGGGGCAGGGGCGAGTGGAGCTTTGGGTGGAGGATCATGGGGAAGGCATTCCGCCGACGGAGCATCTGAAGATTTTTGAGAGATTCTATCGGCTGGGTTCCGAGTTGCGTCGTGAGACTCAGGGCGTCGGTATCGGTCTGAGCATCGTCAAACATGTCGTTGAAGCTCACGGCGGCCGGGTGCTCGTGCGCAGTGAGGTTGGCAAGGGAAGCCGGTTTACCCTCGAACTGCCGGCGGCGGCGGCGGCGACGCCGAAATCCGAAACCCGAAACCCGAAAGCCGAATGAAGGCCGAAACCCAAAAGCCGAATTCCAAAACGGCAGCACCGACTCGCACCGGTTCATTCGGGCTTCGGCCTTCGGCCTTCGGGCTTCTTTGGGCCTTCGAATTTCGGCCTTCGGTCTTTTTATGGCGGAACGCATTCTAATCATCGAGGACGAACTTCCCATGCGCACCGCATTGCAGGATGCGCTCCTGGCCGAGGGCTATCGTGTGCTCACAGCTTCCGATGGCGAGGCCGGCTTGAAGCGCGCCCTGGTCGAAAAGCCTGACCTCATCCTGCTCGACATCATGATGCCCAAACTCGACGGCTACGCGATCTGCGCCGAGTTGCGCCGACTCGCGATTCCCGTGCCCATTCTTATGCTCACAGCGAAAGGCCAGGTCGAGGACCGGGTCATCGGTTTGGATGCGGGTGCCGATGACTATTTGGTGAAGCCTTTCAGCACCGAGGAATTGCTTGCCCGCGTCCGGGCCTTGCTGCGGCGCACTCGCCGCCAGGGCCACGCTCCCACCAAACTTATTCTGGGCGAGGTAGAACTCGATCTGGTCCGGCAGACGGCCATGCGCCGCCGCAAGGTCCTGCACCTCACTGCGAAGGAGTATGCCATGTTGCGGCTAATGGCCGAAACGCCCGGTGAACCGGTCTCCCGCGAGCGGTTCCTCGATGTGGTCTGGGGCTACACGGCCTTCCCCACCACGCGAACCGTCGACACCCACGTCGCCAGCCTGCGCAGCAAGCTCGAACGCAACCCGGACGAACCGCGCTGGATCAAAACTGTCCACGGAGTTGGCTATAAGCTGGAATTAGGGGAAAAGGAATGATCGCTGGTGTTACATGGCGGAGCCTCCGGCGCGTCGGACTTGAGGAGGCCTCACGCAAAGATCGCGACGGCCGCAAAGGTTTGCGGAGGTTCGGTTGGCCGAGCCTTTGTATTCCGATATCCCAACATGTTCGCAAGCTGCGAGGAAATTCTGTCGCCTGGCACTCTGCGAGATTTTTTTCAACTACTTTGATCGGTTCGGATTTCTTCTTTCGGTCTTCGGGTTTCGGATTTCCGGGGTGGCCGGCCTGCGCCCTTCGCGTCCTTTGCGCGAGGCTCTTTTCGGGGTGTGCTTTTACAAAACCATGACACTCGCTTCGCCACCGACATGGCAAATTGAAAGAAAATGATCGAGAACTTCATGAAAACAGAAACGAATTTGCGACGAACGGCTCAACCACGGAGGGACACAGATGAACACGGATTGAGGAAAAGTTGGA
>JANXQE010000217.1 GCA_025356925.1 Limisphaerales bacterium
ACAAACCTGACGGAGAGACAGACCTTAATATACGATAGAATAGGCTACAGGTTAGCGCGTCGGGTAACCAATGGGACAACTGGAAACTTCGGCTGGATTTTGTGTTTGTTCAAAAAAAGCCTTTCTTCAACAGGCTGCTAGCTAGAATACCTATGAAACCAACAACTAGACCAAAACCAACAACCAGAAACCTCGTGTTGGGCTTTACTGTCGCCGGCTTGCTGCTGGCGGGGTGCGCCCAACAGCAACAACGGGGCAGGTACCATCCAACCCCAGCAGTCACAAAGGCTCCGGAACCGCAAAAGCCGGCCGCCGGCTATGGCCCCTCTTACACCACATTCGACGAGAACGGGTCGCGTTGGGTACGAGGCTCGATGGCGTTTCCCACTGGCCTGCGCGACAGCAGCGGACTATTGATCGAGAAAACTGTTCCAGCGGAAGTGCTCGTCGGGCAAAAGTTCACGTATGACTATAAAGTCAGCAACCTGACGGACTATCCCATCCAGATGGTGACGTTGGCTGACCGCGTGACGAGCAATTTCAAGCCCGAGAACGCCGATCCTCAGCCATCGGACACCCGCGACGGTGTCGCTACCTGGCAGTTGGGGACACTCGGACCAAAAGAGACCAAGACCGTTCACCTCAATGGCTCCAGTCCGGAGGAAGGCTCGGTCACTACATGCGGTTGGGCGACCTATATGCCCATCCTCTGCCAAGACATCCGGGTCGTGAAAGCCAATATCCAATTGACCAAAGCCGAACCAAGTGATGTGCTGATTTGCGACCCAATTCCAGTCACGCTGGTGGTCAAGAACAACGGCAGCAGCGGACTGACGGGCGTCAAAGTGGTCGATACGTTGCCGGACGGCCTGACCAGCAATGGGCAAGGCAGCCTGTCGTTTGACGGGGGCAACCTGGCGCCCGGCGAGAGCAAGGAATTCAAGTTTAACGCGACGGCATCCAAGACCGGTCAGTTCATGAACGCGGCCAAGGCGACCTCGGCCCAGGGCATCTCGGCCGACGCCTCAGCCAGCACGACTGTGCACCAGCCCGTGCTAACGATCACCTGCAAAGCTCCCGATCAACGCTTCATGGGACGCCCGTTTGATGTCTGCTTCACGGTCGGCAACTCGGGCGACGCGCCCGCCGCGGGCGCGGTGGCCCAGGTGGCGATCCCCGCCGGGCTGACATTCCGTTCGGCCACCGCGGGCGGACACGTTGCGGGCAACAGCGTGGTTTGGGATCTCGGTTCGCTTGCAGCAAACGCTCCCCAGGATGTTTGCGCCACCTTCGTGAGCGCCACTGCTGGCACTTTCGCATTCAATGGAACGGCTAAAGCCACCTGCGCCGGTGAAGTATCGACCACCTGCCAGAGTCGCGTGGTTGGTGTGGCGGCCATTCTGATGGAGAAGGCCGATGATCCGGATCCCGTCGGCGTCGGGGAGACCACAACTTACACCGTCAAGATCACCAATCAGGGCACGGCGGATGACTCAAACGTTAAGGTGGTCGTAACCATTGCGCCGGAGTTGGTCCCGGTCAGCGCGACCGGAAACGGCACCATCGATGGCCAGACTGTGACGTTCCCCGTTGTGCCTCGTCTGGCTTCTAAGGACGCGGTAAGCTATCAAATTGTGGCTAAAGGCGTAAAGGCTGGCGACGGCCACACTGTCTTCAAACTGACATCAGACATACTGACCTCGGCGATTACCGCCGAGGGAAGCACTCACGTCTATTGAGCAAGAGTGACCAAGCCCGGTGACTGTAACCGGGCTTCTGGAACCACCATCAAACTCGGACGCCGCTCAGGGCAACCTGGGCGGCGGCCTTGTGTGCGGTGGGATTAATGCAACACGGGAATTATCGTGAGAACAAGGACGCTGTTGATATAGTATGTTGTAATTATGAAACCACGATTATCAAAAGCCGCATTAACCGCCCTTGTGAGTTTGCTCGCGCTGAACGTCGGCCGAGCCGGCCTGCTGGACTTCCTCGGGCTGGGCAGTCAGGGAAAAGACCCGGCCGCGGTGCCCGCCGCAGTAAGCGCGCTGTCTCAGGACCAGGTGGTCGAAGGACTTAAAGAAGCACTCAGCAAAGGTGTGCAACAGGCGGTCAGCCGACTGGGTCATGACGGTGGCTTCTTGACCAATCTCAACGTCAAAATACCGATGCCTGAGAAATTACGCACAGTGGAAAAAACGCTGCGCGCGGTTCACCAGGACAAACTGGCTGATGAATTTGTCGACACGATGAATCATGCCGCGGAACAAGCGGTGCCGGAAGCCGCCGGGGTGTTCGGCGATGCCATCAAGAATATGTCACTGGCCGATGCCAAAACCATCCTCACCGGCACCAATAATGCCGCAACGCAATATTTCCGGACCACAACGGAAACAAATTTGTTCGAAAAATTTCTGCCGATCGTCAAGAAGGCAACGGACCAAACAGGTGTGACTTCCGCATACAAGCGGGTCATGGAAAAGGCCGGGGGTGGAAGCTCGTTCGGTGCCTTGGGCTCGTTCGGCCAATCGTTGCTCGGACCCGAAGCCGTCGATGTGGACGGCTATGTGACCAACAAAGCGCTGGACGGTTTGTTCAAAATGGTGGCGGATGAAGAGCAGCGCATTCGCGAAAATCCAGTTGCACGCACGAGTGATCTGCTGCAGAAAGTGTTCGGCGCGGTGACGAAATGATGGCGGTCGTTTGAAAACGTTGGCGCACCTACCTACACGCGCGGCTGGCACGAGCGCAAGCTCGAGCCGCGAGCTGGCTTGCATCCTCTGGGCCGGCCTTTGCCTGCTCTGCCTGGCAGGTTGCGCTACATCCAAGCCAACCCAAGCGTCCCCAACGGCGCTGGCCGAGCGCTTGCGAGACCTTGGCCCCAAAGTGGCACCTGCGGAGGCCGATTTGGCCGCCGTAACAGCGCAGACTTATTCACTGGACCTGGCCAGGCAATACCGTGTCGTGCGCCCCGCCATTTTTCACAATGTCCTCGTCAACTTGGGCGTGAGGAAACGCGGCTTGTGCTTCCAATGGGCCGATGATCTAACCGCCAAACTGCAATCGCTGAACCTCCGTACCCTCCAGTTGCACCGGGGCGTGGCGCGCCTGGACACGCGCCGCGAACATAGCTCAGTCGTCTTGACTTCCCCCGGCCAACCCTTCGACGAGGGCGTTGTGCTGGACGCGTGGCGTCACTCTGGCCGCATCTTTTGGGGCGATGTCAAGCGCGACCACTACCCTTGGAAAGAGGTCGAACTGGCTGCCGAAGCCGGACCGCCACCACCGTCTCAAACCCGAAAAATTCCATGACTTCGCAATGCCCCAACTGACCTTTCCGGATGCATCGCGCCGAACTATGAAACATCATCTTGTTTGCTCCTTCAGCCTGGCGTTGGGTTTAGCGACGTCGACCGTGAACCCGGCCGCCGCCCAGCAACACCGGGCAACCCGGCTGGGGAATCCCGCCACACGCTTCGCACCGCCGCTGGCGAGTCCCGAGGATTTGCGGGCCAGGTTTAGCGATCCAAAGCTCAAACCCGACATCGCGTTGATTCTTCACCAATGGGGCTGGCGAGGAGATCTCGATGACTTGTTTCGCGCGGCTGCCAACGCCCCGGTTACTGAAATTAAAATGCCCGTCGGGGCACGCATGCCTTTCATGTCGTCCCGGGAGAACGGCAAACCGGTGACGCTCCGCGACGTACTCTGGGCGGGCGACGAGCCCATTTCGGCTTACACGTTCGAGTTCGTCTCCAAGGGCCGACGATATCGTTGTGTGACGCCAAGGCCGTGCAGCAACTTTTTCCTCGAAGACCTGGGCGCGCCAGAACTGGCGCTCACTTGCAACGCACCGGCCGAAGTGCCGGTAGGTCGACCCGTAAAGGTGTGCTTAACGGTGAGCAACACCGGCGACGCGGCGGAGCCCAAGGCTACGATTAGACTGCCCATTCCCGAGGGGGCGGGTGACCTCCACGCGACCGCGAACGGCACGTGCTCGGCCAGCAATGTCACCTGGGAAATCAGAGACTTTGGGGCTAGTACCGCGAAAGAGCTCTGCGCTATATTCAGCATGCCACACCCGGGGATGCTGGAATTGGGCGCCATAGCAGCTGGCACTGTTTCCCGGCCCAGTCGGAGCAGATGTGAGACCCGGATTTTTGGCATTCCCGGGCTGCTGATCGACGCCGTGGATCTCGAAGATCCCGTCGAAGTGGGGCATGAAGTCACCTATGACATTAAGGTCACCAACCAGGGCACCGCCACCTGCACTAATGTCCGGCTGATCTGTACTTTACCGGCGAGCGAGGAATTCGTATCGGGAACAGGTCCGACGGCGGTGCGGGCTCAGGAACGAACGCTTACAACGGACCCGCTAGCCTCCTTCGCCCCAAAAACAGCCGTTACCTGGCGCGTCATCGTCAAGGCCCTGGCGCCGGACGATGCCCGCTTCAAGGTCAACCTTTACGCCGACGAGCTTAAGAAACCGATTTACGAAGAAGAGCCGACGCACCTTTACTAACCCGGCGTTGCTGTACTGCGATGGGTTAAAGGCTCGGCTTCCACGGAATTGCCCGGCTCTTCCGACCAGGCAATCTTCGGCTCGATCGAGAGTCTGCCCTATTTCTGGGCAATGTTCTTGCTAGGTTCCTTGGCAGCGAATTCAAGGCTAAAGCAATTGCCAGCCTTGGTCACCTTGACCGAATAACCATTTTTTCCCGCCCAATCCTTGACCAGACTGACCCGCTCTTCCTTCGAGGTCGTGACCTTCTTTTCTCCTTTGATCACCATGTTCTCGATGGCTTTGAGCCACTTCTGGTCTGCCGGGGTCGGTTCCGTCGCCAAGGCAAGGGTGGTTGTAAGCAAAGCACCGAGTAAGAAAACAGGTAGCTTTTTCATAGATTTCATTCGTCGCGGCACAATGTTAAGAGCCGTGCTTATTGAATAAAGCACGTTCCGATCCACGCAGGCCCGCTCATCTCCCGTCTGCCACTGTGTAAACATTTGAAACAAGATGCCAAAAACCGAAAAAGCGAGTGGTTGCCCAAAGCCTAACCACGCTACGCGCGGCGCAATCGGGGAGGCCAGAGTCGGATGCGCGATAAGTTGGCTGGGGATTCACTGATACCGCGGCCGGCTGAGCCGGTTGGCATCCGCCAGTCAACCGCAGTTAGCGAACTGGCCAATCAAGAGTCCTGAAGCGTGCAAGTGCTTGTCGAGGCACTTCCCCGACAATGCGCGTGAGGAACGGACGAAACCAGCTATTTGACCTGGCGTGGCTCGACGACCACAGTCTTGGCGGAGGCCGGGGCCAACTGACGTTGCGTCTCGGGGTCGAGTTTTTCGGCCTCCGCCAACGCCGTTTTCGCGCGGGTTTCCTGGGCCTGGCCTGCAAACTTTTCCCGGGAGGCGGTGTCCGCCTCAGTTTGTGCCTTTGCGGTTTGGTCTTTGGCTTCGGTTTCCAAAGTAGCCGCGGTCGCCGGTTGGTCTTTAAGCTCGGCGACGGCCTTCCTCAGTTCCTCCGCATTGCGGGTATGTTGTGCCGCGCGTTGTTCGGCATTCCGCGCCGAGACGAGCATGTTCTGAGCCTCGACCGAGACCCGGCTTGCTTCGTGGCGCAAGTTGAAGGCACGCTGTTTGTTGGGGTCAGCTCCGAGCAATTTAAGGGCCCGTGCCTCGAAAATGCGCGCATCGCGTTCCTCGGCACTCGCCTCCATCTGATCGTCAGCGGCTTTCTGCTGGGCAGCGCTTGCAGCGGCGCGAAGTTGCTGGGCGCGCGTCTCTTTGGCTTTGGCCGCGGCCAAAAGCTGTTGCGCTGCGGCGCCATCCGCGGCCCGCGATCCTAACGCGCCTGTAAGGGTGATGGCCAAAGCGAGGACCATGGCCCGCGGCAAGGCAGGCGTTCCGTCGCGTACGCTGCTCAATAAGGGCAACTTTGTGATTTTCATAGGTAACTAAGCTAGTGCTGGACAACCGTCTGTCAACTCCCTTTCCTTATTCCTGGACGGCGGCGCGGGCGCAAAAGCTAGTGACTAGTGTCCCGAGGAGCGCGTCAGCAAATTGTGTAGCATGAGCTGAGTTTTCGGATTTTTCGTTTACAGAGCCCAGCCGCGGTGGTATATAGATTAGCAATTCCTGAGCAAGCGTGCGGCCAACTGCTGCAGGCAATGGGCGTTGGAATCTTATGGAAACCAAGCAACAGCAATGCAGGTCCGGGTTTACGTTGATTGAGCTGCTGGTCGTCATCGCCATCATCGCCATATTGGCCGCGATGCTGCTGCCATCCCTGACCCGCGCCCGCCTAAAGGCGCAGGCCGTTCAGTGCATGAATAACGGTCATCAAATGATGCTCGCCTGGAGGTACTATGGTGAGGACAACGCGGATAAAGTGCCCTCCGCCTACGGATTTCCAGATACCTGGATTCCGTCTGGGGACATGAGCTGGACGGGAAGACCGGTTGCCGATGGTGCCAACCGTTACAATTGGGATGTGGAAGTCATCAAGCAAAGTTTGTTGTGGCCGTACTGTGGGAACAGCGCTGGAATCTGGCGATGCCCGGGGGACAATCTGTATCCTGTCACCGCCCCATCGGGGCCGCTCAAAGGCCAGTCGGTCCCGCGCGTGCGCAGCATCTCGATGCTGAGTTGGTTTAACGGCATTGATGCGGATAATTTTGGCTTCGGTTATTTCAAGTATAAGAAAATGAGCCAGGTTCTCAACCCCGGGCCCGCCATGACATTCGTGTTCCTGGACGAGAGATGCGATAGCATTAACGACGGCGAGTTTTGTACCGGCATGAGCGGGTGGCCCAACTTTCCGCAGGAGTGGGTGCTGGTCGATTTTCCCGGAAGTTACCATGGCGGAGCGGGCGGCCTTTCCTTTGCAGACGGTCATTCCGAAATTCACAAGTGGCGGGATGGCAGAACCACACCACCGATCGGCAAACTTACCAACCTGAATGTTCCGTCGCCCAAAAACCCTGATTCCTATTGGTTGATGGAACATTCCACACGCAAGCCCTGACAACAGGAGGGGCGCAGCCCCGCACGGACTAAGACGCTCGGACCCGAGTTGGCTCGGTCCTTGACGCTGGGCCTCTTCGCCTTTGTGATAGCTCGCATGTCCCACTGTATAGCGACGATTTCGGCGTTGTTCTTATCGATGGCGTTCCTCGCCGTGCCGCTTTGCGCGGAGGATTGGCCACAGTGGCGCGGTCCGGACCGGAGCGGTCACGTGCCAGAGGCCGCCCGTGTTCCTCGCGCCCTGCCTGCCAGGCCGGAAACCGTCTGGCGGATTGGGATAGGCGAAGGATTAGCTTCGCCAGTCGTGGCAGGGGGCAAGGTATTCTACTTCGACAACCAAGGCGGGAAAGAGACCCTGCACGCACTCGAGGCCAGGGATGGCCATGAGCTGTGGCGTAGCCCAGTGGACGACACGTTTACCGATGAGCAGGGTCCTTCAGGGCCGCGCTGCACGCCCCTAGTTGAGGGAGATCGCGTTTACGCACAATCGGGAAAAGGCGAGTTACAATGTTTAACCGTCGCGGAAGGCCACCGAATCTGGCGTACCAATTTCATGAAGGACTTTGGCGCCGCCTTTCTCGGCGAGGATAGCCCAGTGCCTGGTGCCGCGGAGCATGGATATACGGCTGCGCCGGTGATCGCTGACCACAGATTGATCGCCTGCGTTGGCGGAACGAATCGCGCCGGGGTGGTCTGCTTCGAGAAAAGCACCGGCAAGGTGCTCTGGAAATCTCAGAGCGACCTCGCGGCGTATGCGGCCCCGATGATCGCGACGCTGGCTCGAGTCAAACAAGCCGTCTGCTTCACTGTAGAAGGGCTGATTGGGCTTGGCCTGGAGGATGGCAGCCTGCTGTGGCGCGTTCCGATCAAGACTCCCTATGGCCGCAACTGCACCACACCGGTCGTGGTGGGTGACTGGGTGGTCGTGGGCTCGTATCGGGCCGGTTTGGTTGGAATCAAGGTGTCCGCGGACGGAGCGGGTTTGAAAGCTGAGCGCGCCTGGGTGAATAAGAACGAGCCGATGAACTTCTCCAGCCCGGTCGCCATCGGCAGCCATCTCTTCGGCCTTGGCCCAGCGAGGCAAATTGTGTGCCTGGAGGTAGAAACCGGCAAGCTGAACTGGTCCAAACAAGGCTACGTCACCACCTCGGCTGAAATCGCCCATGCCTCTTTCCTGGTGATGGGAGAAAACATTCTGGTCTGCTCAGATGATGGACTATTGGCGCTCTTCGCAGGAGATCCGGCAGGTTGCCGCGATCTGGGACAGGTCCGAGTGTGTGGCAAGAACTGGTGCAGCCCGGCTTACGCCGATGGCCGGCTCTATGTCCAGGACGGCATCAAAGGGACAGGAAACCTCTATTGCCTGAAATTGCTTCCCTGAGCGATGTGCCCGCGGGACAGCGCGGCGATGAGGGGAGTTTTGGGGCAATCGGAGCTATTCCGGTTCGCCGACTTTTCCGGGGGCTGTTTGTAGCTGGCTTTCCTGGTCCCATTGCTTGATCGCCGGCGCTTTGCGGTAGATCTCCTCGAGCAGATCCCGGCTGTCCTCCGGAGACCGAGTGACTTTCGGACGCATGAACACCATCAATTCGACGTCGCGGCTGGTTTTGTCCTTTTTCTTGAAAGCCCAGCCTAGCCCCGGGATGTCTCCCAGGATCGGCGTTTTACGCAACGTATCAGAGACCTGCTTCTGGATGATTCCCCCGAGGACGAGGGTCTGGCCGTTTTTCGCCGTCAGATCGGTGCGAAAGTTGCGCGTGTCGAAGACGGACCCACCCAGCACGGTCACCCCGGGCACAACGGTTGAAGATTCGGTGTGGATTCTCAACTCAACATCGCCCGACGTGTTGATGTGAGGTGTGACCTCCAGAACGATTCCCACGTCCTTGTACCGGAAACTCGTGTTTTGGGATCCCAATTGCGAGACCTGTGTGTTGTCCGGGATGGGCACCTGTTGACCTACGAAGAGTCTGCCCGTTTCGTTGTCGCGGATGTTGATCTGGGGCTGAGCGAGCACTTTGGCGTCCGTGGTGCGGCGCAAAAACTGGACCAGGAAATCCATGCTGATCGAACTCTGCAGTACACCGGAGCGAAGCGTGGTTAGGCTCTGGACCACACTGGCGGAGGGGGATCCCGGCGTGTTCACGGTCGTGGCACCCCCAAACCCCTTCTGATAATTGCCCTGAACATGGCCTAAAATGGAATTGTCGTAGTCGTCAGCGGTGAAGACCTGGCTCCCATCCGGGGACCAGCGGACACCGAGTTTGTCGAGAAAATCGGCGGACACCTCGACGAGGCGCGCTTCGATAAGCACCTGATCGGTTTGGGCATCCAACTCCTCGATGAGTTTCAGGACCTGAGGGAAATAATGGACATTCGCCGAAACCAGGAGCGCGTTGCTGCGCGGGTCGGCTACGGCGCGGACCCGGCCGACTAAGTCGCTGACCGGTCGAACCGTGGAGCGACCGTCCGACGAGCGCGGGTTGTCAGGCGCCCCGCCCAGCCACGGAAAGTAACCTTCTTCTTTGGTCTCCTGTTCCAGGTCAAAGCCGGCTTGATAAGAGCCGTTTTGCTGTTGTTGCTGCGGTTGTTGTTGCTGGGGAGCGCCGGGTTGGCCCTGCTGGGCGACTTGCCGCAGAAACGGCGAGCCATTCTTGGCGAAAAGAATGTTGAGGCTGTTGGCCACAGGGGAGGCTTTAGCGAATCGTAACCCGATCCGGAGCGTGCTCTCGCCGGCTTCGGACGGCGTGTCCAACTGTTTCAGTACTTCCTCGACCACGGCCAGATTCTCTTTGGAATTGGACGTGACGATGATGGTATTGGAGTACGGCTCGCTGGTGATGCGCACCTTGCCATACAGACGGCCAACATCATGGTCCGCCTGCTGGGGCGGTTCTTCGTCAAAGTAATAGTAGTAGCTCCGTTGCTGGGTCTTTTTCAGGAACAGCTCGTTGAGCACATCCTCGATATCCACGGCGCTGACGTACTTCATGTGAAAAATCTTGGGCGCAAGACTGTCATCCGTGATAGGCTCGTCCAATTCCTGGATCATTTTCTCAATGCCGGGCATTTGGGCCGGGGGAGCCTGGACGACGAGGGAGTTACGACGTCGGTCCGACACCACGCTCATCTTCTTTTGGTCTTTGTCGGAAGTCTGGGAGGAGGAGAAGAAATAGTACGGATATCTGGAAGAGTTATCCTGGTTCCGGTTGAGATCCTGCAATTGTTTGGCGACATCCTGGGCATCGGCGTTTTTGAGAATAAACGTCTTCACGACCTTTTCCTGGGCGTCCTCGGTATCCAGCGAGGTGATAAGTTTTTCAATGCTGCGGAAGTTACTTTCACTGGAGAGCACGATGAGCGAGTTGGAGCGATCGTTAGCCCCGACCTCGATCGCGTCTTTTCGCGATTTGCCGCTCATTTTCTGGTAAATCGGGCCGAGTTCCCTGATGAGATCAGTCGCGGTGACGTGCTTGAGGGGGATGACACGCACCGAAACGTCCTCAGGTTGGTCGGTGTCGAGAATGTCGAGCAGGCGCTGGACCTCCACCAGCTTGGATTTGGGAGCTGACACAATTAAACGATTCGACGTACGGTCCGGCCACAGGCGGACCTGAGGCGCGGAAACAGGGCTGCCAATGCCAGTGGTGGGCGAACCGCCGCCGCCCGACGGTGATGGCGGTCCCCCGCCCGGCATCATGGGTCCCCCGGGCATCATGGGCCCCCCCGGCATCGGCGATGGACCGCCACCTCCGCTCGAGGCAGCAGAACTCTTGGCTGCCCCTCCGGCGGGCGCCGTCACGTTCAGGATGAGACCAATGAGATTGCTAACTTCCTCGGCCTCGGCATATTTCAACGGGAAAATCTGGATGACAGAATCTGAGTCCGCGACATCGAACTCTTTGATCAAGTCGGTCAGCAGCTTGAGATTCTCGTTATAATCGGTGACGATGAGCTCGTTGACTCGATCATCGGTTTCGATTGTTCCTTTGTCGGAAAGAACTCCGCGGAGCTTTTCCTTCATTTCGACCGCTTGCATGTGTGCGAGTGGGAAAATCTTCACCAGACGCTGCCTCCCTTCGGGGATATCCTTGTGAGCGGCGTCCACCAGTTCGGGGCTCATTTTGGGCTCCTGGCCTTCCGGCGTGAGGAAAATCGCGCTGCTGGATTCGGTGGCGGTGAACCCTTCGAGAGACAAAGCCCGATATACCAAAGTGATCGCCTCGCGTTTTGTCAATTTCTTGGAGCTGGTTATCGTCAACTGGCACTGAACTCTGGGATGTTTGATCACCGTTTTGCCGGTGGTCTGCGCCAGCCACTGCACGACCATGTCAACGTTCGCCCCCTGCAAGCTCAACTGGATGTCATCGGAAGCGGAGCTCTTGTCCTGCCCAGCTTTGGCGGCCGCGTCCTGGTTGGTCGCCCCGGAAGCGGTGTCGGCTGGCGCCGGAACCGGCGTTGCTTCCGGCTGGTTTGGCGGAACCGCCTCCAGCGCTGCCGCGGAGGTGTTTGCTGGGGCATCGGCTTTCTTTTTGTCGCTAGCGGGCTGAGTATCCTGGCCGAACACGAGCGTCGAAACGGCCCAGAACAGGATCGCGCAGACCGTAGCACGGTTTTCCAATCGGCGTACCCCGAAAGCTTTCGAGCTGCACAGATTAAAAATCTGCGCGACGAGCGGGTTAGAACCGCTCTCGCGGCGCGAGGGTTTGGAGTGAACCTGTAAGTGTCGTGATGGTTTCATTTGGGGCTATCCGTTTTGGTGGACAAAAGTGACTCGCTTCCTAGACCTGCGAAAATGGTGAGTTCCGATTGCTGGCCCTGCTCCTCGACGAGCACTCGATTGATTCCGATTCGGACCAGTCTGACACCCCCCAATTCCTCGCCTTGCTTGATCAGGCCGGTCTGACCGTTAGGCGCGCGCAGGAAAACATCGTTGCCCAGGATGCCCAGCAACGCCATCGGCAGCGGGCGCATCACCGGGGCGAGGATTTCGCTGTCAATCACTCGATCGATCCGCGCTTGCAGCTCCGGGGCCAACGCTGGCCCGGGTGTTGGCATCCCCGGCATGCCGCCGCCGAAAGGCATCCGCATTTGAGCAAACTCGGGGGGCGGCAACGCGCCACGCCCAGGTGCGCCGTTGGTCTGGCTCCGGAACAAGTTAGTCGCCCCGGCTAATGAGTTAGTCGCGCCCCTGGCGGCACCAGTAGCTTTAGCCACGAGGTTCGTGCCGTGTGAAACAAGGTTCGTTAAGCTAACCAGGGCATTAGTAGTCCGATCAACCCGGTTGGTGGACGTCGAAACAAAGTTCGTTGCGTGGGCAGCGGTGTTTGTCCCCCCGAATGCCGAAAGCTGGCGCGCCCCATTGGTTCCTGGTTTCGCCGGTGTTCCGGGAGAGTTGGTGCTTTTGTTAGCCCCGCCGGTGGCTGCAGTGGCTGTCAGCGAGGGCAGCGCGGGAATGACCACGTGGGACAAAGGGTTGAAATGCACGATGACCAGGGCCAGGCGATAAAGCACCAAGGCGACCATCGCCCCGCAAAAGATTTTCAACGCCAATTCGCTTCGCTCAAACATGAGGCTGCTCCTGCTTCCACTGGTCAAAATCCAGGATTATAATCGTCAGGTTGAGTTTCCCCTGGCCTGGCCTGGACGGCTCGGAACCGACCTGCAGGGAATCGATGATCAACGGATAGCCCAGGCTGTGGGTCTGTTGAACGAACTTCAGCAAAGCCGGGACCGGACCCGCGGCTTCGAGTTGGATCGAACCGAGTTCCTTGCTGGAAGGCCGCGCGGGCGACTCCCGAACCGGCCCGACTTGAACCCCGCCACCCAGGGCGGCGCTCTGAATGGCAGCGCTGGCCTTGGCAATGACCGACGCACGGTCCAGTTTGGCGGGATCCATCCGGAAGCCGTCCATGAGCTTTTGAATGTGCTGCACTTTGCCCTGGTAGAGCTCAACCTTTCGGCGCAGGTCCTGCGCCTGAGTTAGAAGCTGCCGGTACTCGGCCTGCTTTTTCGCCAGATAATTCCAGGCCTGCAGGCCGCCCAGCAGAACCAGGTAAATCCCAAGGGCAATGGCACCCAGTCGGACGGTGCGTTTTTCTCTCTGGGTTAGTGTGCGCATGAGGTTAGTTTCGGCTGCTTTTGGATGCCGGCGGTTGTGCCATAGGCGCCGTATTCACGTGATCCGGCGGTGCGCCCACAGTCATCTGGGCCGGCAGGGTCTTCGGTTCTGAGGAAGCTCGGGCCGGCTCCGGCGAAGGCGCGGTCCGGGAACCAAGCGGCTTCCACTGCGCGCTCAGCCGCACGTTAACTTTTTGGCGGTCTGGGGTCGGCGCCTGTTCTTCGATGCCGACGTTGGCAAAGAAGCCCGAATCGATCAGCTTGGACCGAAGGTCAGCCACCTGTTGTCCGTCACGTAGTGAGCCGCGAATTGAGACATCACCGCGGCGGTTCATCGATACCAAGTCAAAACGAGTCCCGGGTGGCGCGGCCTTGGCCAGGACCAATAAAGCATCCAGATAAGGGGGTTCACTTTGCTGAAGGTACTGAAGGAAGTCCAACTCGCGATCAATGGTTCCCAACCGGCCCTGGTCGGTCTTGACGGCGGCGAGCTTGTTTGCCAGATGCGATTTTAAAGTGAGGGCTTCGGCGTAGGGCAGGAGGAGCCCCAGCAGGGCCAGACCGAGCGCCAGGGCGCCCCATTTCAACGGCGCCAAACGATTGACCTGAGCTTTCCCATTGCTTTGCTTCACCTGCAGCACCAGGGGCGGCAAACCAGGCTCCCGTTCGAGCGCTCGCTGCAATCCGAGAATCGCGGCTGAACCACCCTCGCGCGGGGTGAAGTCAACCGCCTGGCATTCCAGGCCGTTGCCCAGACGACTAGCGAGCTGGACCGGGAAATCGAGATCAGCCTGGAGGCCCGCAATCCCCATCACATAGATTCTGCGTCCTACAGCCTGGCCGTTGATAAGCCGCGCCAACGGCTCGAGAGCCTCAGATATGGCTGCCTCAGTCAAGTGCTCGCCGCTTCCGCCGAACGAAGCTCCCTGGGGGGTGGGAACCCCCAACCCAACCGGCTCGTCACGACCATTTCCGCGGGTTTTCGGTCCCAGCCCGGTGAGGTTCTCGCGCCCCCAGGCGAGTACACGCACCGCGATCGGAACACCCTCGTCCATCGTGATCAGCTCCGAGTAATTGCGATCGAGATTAAGCACGGCGTAAGGCCCGGGCGATGGCGGGCAAAGATAGCTGCGGGCCAGAGCCGCCAGCGTAAAAACCGGGCTCGCACCGCATGCCACAAGAATACTGGAATAATCTTCGAGGCTTTCCTTTTTGACGGCGGCGACGAGAAGTTCTTGTGTGCGGCCGGTGCCCGCGGCACCGGGTTGCCGCTCGCTCAGCGCCTGGTACCCCCAGGCCAACTGTTCCGGAGGCAATGGGAATTCGCTCTCGATCTGCAGCGGAAGCAGTCGCATCAACTCTTCACTCGGACCCGCCGGCAGAATCAGCCGACGCAAGGAGACGCCGCGCGCGCCGATGGCGCAATAAGCCCTCGCGCGCGGCTGCCAGCTCTTCCGGTTGATAAACCGCTGCAATTGGACTGTGAGGTCGCTTTTGCAGGCCTCTGTGAGCCGCCCCTCGCCGAGCCGCTCCAGCGGAAACTCGAAACCCGCGGTCCCACTATTGGCTTTCAGCGAGTCCTGGGAGATCTCCAGGAAAAGTTGAGCCGGATTCATGAGCTCCCGTGCGTTCATAAGTCGTCCTCTCGATACGAGACAGTGGAGAGAGTGCGCAAGCCAACATGGACAATCTCCTGGATGCGCTGCCGCACCCCGGTGGAGGCAATCTTACCCTCGCTCAGGATGCGGAACGTTTCCGAACGCGCGCTGATTCGCGGCGCAATTTGCTTAAAGGTTTCACGAGTCAGGCCCGGAACCTTCAAGAGCCAGGCGATGTTTGGAAAAAACCCGCTTGATTGCCGGAAAGCGATGATGGCCTGCGCCAACTCGCGGCTGAGACCAGGCAAGGCAGCCAGCACTTCAAGGCCGGCGCTGTTGATATTGACCACGCCAGGCAGGTCCGAGCCGGAATCTACAGTCAGATCGTCGGCGATGTCCATCAGCAGATTCTCGTCGATCACCCTCGGTCCGGACGGGTTGGAACCTTGCCTGCCGGGGGCTCTGGGGGCTTGCGCGGCCGCCGATTGAGGGTTGGGCTGGTTTGGATCGTTCGGCGTGTTGGGCTGGTTTTGATTGGACGGCGCCACGACATCCAACAAGTCGGCGACGCTGCCGAATCGGTTCTGCGCTCGATAAGCGACAATCGCTCGCGCGATCTCGGTCGTGATCCCCTTGACCCCGGTCAGCGCGGCCTGGTCGGCGGACTGGATATCGACCCGATCGACACCAGCGGCGGTGACGTTGTTCACCGATGAATCGGCCGTGAGCAGCCCGGCCCACCCCAGATCGAGCATATCGTTGACGCTGTCGTTGAGCGGTTCATCGCTGGTTTCCAGGATCCCGTTTTGTTGGCGATCTTTGGCCAACAGCAGCTCGGGGCTGATGCCGCGCACCATCAGCAACTCGCGGATGGTTTGCACCGGACCGTTGCGCGGCAGGTAGGGAGGCTGCAGGGAAAGGTAATACTCCGCTTCGGCGCCTCCGGGGGTCACCGAGCTGTCCTCGTCCCGCCAGTCCAGGATGGCAGCCACGACGTCCGGCGTCATCCCGTAAAGTTTGTTCAACTCCTCGGCGGCCGCGT
>JANXQE010000697.1 GCA_025356925.1 Limisphaerales bacterium
TCTCGCAGAGAACTTCCTGCTCAAACGACAGCTTTTGGTCCTGCGGCGGTCTCGTCGACGAGCCCCCAATCTTCGCGCCGCGGACCGTCTGCTCTTCGGGTTCTGTTCACAGTTCCTGAGCCCTCGTCGTCTCCTGCGCGCCGCCATCATCCTCAAGCCTGCCACCCTGCTGCGCTTTCATCGTGGGTTCAAGGAGGTTCCGCTCCCACGGTCATGGACCGTGCCTCGCGCAGTCTAAGACAGTCCAACCACTTGAGTGTGTTATCGCTGGCAGCGATCACCATGCTATCATCGGCCGCCAGCGACAACCCATGGTGTCCGGCCCATTCGTCGCGTGTATTTACAAAATTTACATTCGTGAAAGTGATGCGACTTTCATCCCGGCACAGGCGCTTCAGGTAACGCCACTCAAAGCCGCGCAGGTCTTCTTTGCCCGGTCGAGGCATGTGCGCCTCCACCAATTCTTGGGCGAGTTGCAGATTGCCGTCCTCCCACGCTTGGTAGACACGGTTCATGTCTGAGGTATAAAGGTTGCGACGGGTCAAGGATTCGTTCGCCGTCGCGCGCCGCCACTGCCAGAGGATTCCCACCAAACCGAGAGCGAGCGCCAGCTGCAACGCCACGATGAGGCCGGCCAGTGCGGGTTTGCGCCGGCACCAGCGCCACGTGCGTTCGACGCGCGTGACGGGCCGCGCCTGGATCGGTTGGTCGCGGAGGAAACCATCGAGTTCGTCGGCCAACTCCTGAGCACTTTGGTACCGTTTGGCCGGCTCCTTCTCCAGACATTTCAGGCAGATCGTTTCGAGGTCGTGCGAAACACGAGGCGTGAGCAAATGCGGCGCGAGCGGGCCGTTGTCCGCCAACTGACGCAACACGTCCATCAGCGTCTCACCTTGAAACGGCGGACGGCCCGTCAGCAGATGGTAGAGAATGGCGCCGAGCGAATAAACATCGCTGCGCTTGCCCACGGTGCCACGTTTGGCCGTCGCCTGCTCCGGCGACATGTAATTCGGCGAACCGAGCATCTGGCCGCTGAGCGTCAGTTCCGTCTCTGCTTCGAGGCGCTTGGCCAGACCAAAATCCGTCACGCGCGGCTGATCGGTCGCGGAATGAATGAGCACGTTCGAGGGCTTGAGATCGCGATGCAACACATTCCGCTCGTGGGCAAAGTGGATCGCCTCAGCAATGGCCTTGAGATACGTGGCCGCCTGCCGGGCTGGCAGCGGACCCTTGGCGACGAGTTGCGCCAGTGTCTGTCCCGCGACGTAATCCATCGCGAAGAAGTGCTGGCCTTCGGCGAAACCGACTTCGTGAATGGCGACAATGTTCGGATGCTGCAGGCTGGCAGCAGCGGCGGCTTCGGTGCGGAAGCGTTGGACGAAATCCTTTCCCGCCAATGGCCCGGCCAACAGCATTTTCACCGCGACGATCCGGTCGAGGCTAACCTGCCGGGCTCGATAGACGATGCCCATCCCGCCCCGCGCGATCTCCTCCAGCAGTTCGTAGTCGCCGAAGCGAGTCGCTTTTTCATTGTTGCTCGTCGGGAAATTCGCCTCGTCCTGTCGCTCGCCGAGAGACTCCAACATCGGTTCGACACCCGGCTTGAGCAGGCAGTTGCCGCAGACCCCTTCCAAAGCGTAAACGCTCAACACCGCCCCGCATTGGGCGCAATGACGAGGCGGGTCCATCAAGCGTATCTCATAACTGCATTTGATCGTTACTACAGCGAATCAAAGGGCGAATTACACCCAAGCCCTTAATAATCTCACAATTCAGGCCGCCAACACGGCAGCCAAATGCTTTAACTCTTCGTCCACTTCACCGGGAGTGGCGACGGTTTGGGCAACTTCTGCTCGAAGGAGTTCACGGTAGCGGACGCGCAGACGATGCACCGCGACCTTGAGCGCCCCTTCGGTCAGCTCTAAGCGCGCGGCGACTTCGGGATAGGAGAGTACGGCCTGATCGCCCCAGATGAACCCTTTGAGCGCCTCGAAAACAGGCAGCCGTCCACCGGCCTGATAGTTCTCGCGCAAACGGGCGAGCGTCGCTTCGACCAGCGTAAGAGCCCAGCGTTTCTCGTAAACCTGGTCCATGGTCAGTGCTTGAACGGGTTCCCCCGCGTAACGGCTTTCCGCTATCTCGGCGTCCAGCGGAATCGCACACTGCCCGCCGCCGCGCTTCTGCGTCCGCGCCTTCTCCCACTCGTTCACGAGAAAATGTTTGAGCGACTTCAACAGGAATGCGCGGAACTTGCCGCGGTCCGGATCCGCCAAGCGCAGGTAATTCTTTTCCAGCAGGCGCGCGAAGAATTCCTGCGTCAAATCCTGCGCGTCATGCGCACTCTGCCCTTGCCCGCGGACGTAAACGTAGAGCGGATACCAATAGGTACGACACAACGTCTCCAGCGCCGCCTGCGCGCCCGGCACCGAACTGTGTCCCGCCGCCAGCACCACGCTCCAGTGCGTGGTCGCAAAAACGGCCGGGTCCGTTCGCGGGCTGCTGGTCAAAGGTTTGTCCGGTTCTGGCGGCACAGGACTACCGTAGCCCCAAGGTCGGCCTGGGGGAAGTTTTTCTACCTTCACCTTCTCTGCCAAGGCCAATTTCGATTAGCGGCGGTCACGGGCGTTTGTGAAAGCGTAAACCAGGATCAGCAACGAATGCACATTACTGCGAACAACGCAGAAGCGGTTGTTCGACGATTGCTGGCCACCGATGCGAATTTGCGGTCATCTCCGAGATGACGGGACTCATCCTGCGCTTTTCAGAAATTCAATCGTCAACTGGGCACAGCGCTCCGTTTGATCAATCCACGGCATATGGCCGGCCTCGTTCAGAATTTCGCAACGCGCGTGTGGCGCGATAGCGGCCATCTCCTGTCCCATCTTCGCTCCCGTCCCCATACTGTCCTTGTCTCCCCAGATAAAGAGCGTCTCTGGCCCCAGACCTTTCAAGTCAGGACGCAGAGCGTAGGTGCTCAACTTTTGGCGCAGAACGAACTCTTCGACCATGGAGTCCCAGCCCAGACCTGCTCCGGGCAGGTTTGCCCCGGCCAGTTCCTCGTCCCATATCTCGGGGGAAACATGATCGATGTTCATTCCCAACCGACCCTTCCATTTGGCTCGCATACCCTCGATGGTCGGAACTTTGGGGGATGGTGGGGGAGCAGGTGCATTCGCCTGGGGCGGTCCGCTGGCGGCGGGTTCTCCGAGGAGCACGAGCTTGCTCACCCGCTCCGGATGCGCCAGGGCAAAGACCAGGGCCCAGTAGCCACCCATTGAGTTGGCCACTATGGCAGCTTTAGGTAGCTCCAGGCCATCCAGAATGCCTCCGACAAAATTCACGGCATGCTCACGGAACTCAATTCCATGGTAATCGATCTTGTCTGTCAGCCCACAGCCCGGACGATCTGGCGCGAACAGGTGAAACTCCTTTTGCATGGCACCCATTAGAGGAGCGAACTGCGCAGCGGTAGCTCCTCCGCCATGGAGCAAGAGGACAGGCGTCCCTCTGCCGGCCTCCAGCACATGGGCCGTTAGCGGGGGCTTGTTGATCTTCAGGTATCGTGAGCGCGCCGAAACCCCATATTTTAGAAGAAGAATTTCTTGTGCCTTCTTGAACTGATCCACTTCGGGACCAGGAGTGAGTGGCGTGATGATGCCTGTCTGAGCAAGCAGGGTCCGTGCACACAGCCCGGACGTGGCGGCGGCCGCGCCTATGCTGCACGACCTGAGGAATTTTCTACGGCCAATCATCAAACTTTTCATATTTCAACCTCCGGCTAAAAGGCTGGCTATTGTCAATTCGTTTTACACGCGAACTCGCCGGCCTAATGTTCGATATCTGGCCGTTCTGGCCGTTCGCATATTGAACAGTGGTTTGATGTGCTCCCCACTGTCCAGACAATCTTTGGGTTGATTTAAGATAGTGAGAATCGGAGTCCGTCCCGAGTGCTATTATCGAATCTAAACCAGCAGGGGGCGGGCTGCGAGCCCTGGCTCGCGCCCTGTGGGTGGCAAAAACGCCATCAAGCGATAATCATACGCGATCGATTGAAGCTGAACATGACGTCCAAGTAGGAGTTCTTCGACCCCGGGGCCGAGCGTAAGGGCGGCAGACCGCGGCTCCGGTTGGCTAAAACGCAACCAGCAACTCCGCCCTGGCTCCCAGACTCCCATGGTGACGTAGATTCCGATCAATCGGTCACGCATGCTTCCTTCTTGACGGCGTTTTTGCCACCCACAGGGGTTGACAAAGGCCGGGCCGGGAAGTCTGTCCCTCGGCGGCATCACTGCCAATACTTACACTGGTGATACCCAAGTCAGCGGCGGCACGCTTTCTCTTGGCAAACCTAATAACGTCTATGCGGTGCCGGGGAACTTGATTATCGGCGGTTCGGGTTTCCGCAGCACACCCGCCAAGGTGTTTGATGGAGGCGATTCCACTATCGGCGGCAGCGTCACGGTTAACGGCGGCAGCCTTTGGCATCTCGACGGGCACGTCCACATATTCAATACTTCCAATCTTTCGGGACAGGTGCCGCTGACCTTGCGCAACGGCGGGAGCGTTGAAACCAGCACCGGCGCATTGTTGCTTCCGGGCGGCGACGATGTTGTGGTCATTCCTGGCAACAATGGCACTTCGATCATCGACGGCAATTTGTTGCTCCATCCGGGACCGAATAATTTTATTGTTGCCGGGCGCTCCTTTACTGTCGCCGGTCCGGAATGCCGCATTAGGAGGCGTAAATAAATAAAGGTAGCAACAGCGAAGGGAAGCGTGGTATAACAGCCACGCATGAGCGCCATCGCCGTGCTGAAGCAGAAGTTTCGGCTCATCTGGCCACTGTTGAACGAGCGAACCAGGCGGC
>JANXQE010000716.1 GCA_025356925.1 Limisphaerales bacterium
TTTAAGCTTCTCCTCATCGCGCGGCTGGACCTGTAACGTTTCCAGGTCGATCGGACATGGAGCGTCGCTGAGGATGGTGGCCAGTCTTTTAGAAATCCGTGCCAGGTCGGCGTGTTGTTCAAGCATTTCTTTGGAACGGCCCTTGAGTTCCCCGGCATGAGCGAAGAGGTTTTCGATCGTGCCATATTGGGCGATTAGTTTTATGGCGGTTTTTTCGCCGATGCCAGGCACGCCGGGAATGTTGTCCGAGGCATCGCCCATCAAAGCCAGTACGTCCACGACTTGTTCGGGCCGCTGAATCCCCCAACGCTTTTGGATCTCCGGCAGGCCAAGGATCTCCACGCCATCTCCCATCCGGCTCGGTTTGTAAATGAAGGTGTGGTCATCCACCAGTTGGCCGAAGTCTTTATCCGGAGTGACCATGTAGGAGGTGAAGCCATGCTTTTCGGCGCGCCGGACTACCGTTCCGATGATGTCATCGGCCTCATACCCGTCACAGATCAGCAGCGGGATTCGGAAAGCCTCGATCAGTCGACGGACATGGGGCAGGGCCTGGCTGAGATCCTCAGGCATCGACTGACGAGTGGCCTTATAATCGGCGTACTCAGCGTGTCGGTGCGTCGGCGCGCTCGTGTCGAAAGCGACGGCGAGATGAGTTGGTTTCTGGTTGTTTAAAATGTCGAGCAACGTCTGAGTAAAACCGTATAACGCGGAGGTATTGACACCTTTCGACGAGAAAATCGGGCGGCTGATCAGCGCAAAATGCGCACGATACACTAGCGCCATACCGTCCAGCAGGAATAACTTCTTGCCCATATCAGAGGTTAGCGGCCAGGTCCGAGTGACCGCAAGGATAGTCCGTGCTTTCCGCGTAATCCGCGGTAAAAAAAGCGGCGGACCGTTTCCGGCCCGCCGTTTGCATCCACCCCGTTGCGGGGGGAATAGTTAAATCCCTTTCTGGATCATGAATTTGAGCAGGTCGGCCACGCGGCAGCTATAGCCCCATTCGTTGTCGTACCAGCTCACCAGTTTGAAGAAGCGTTTGTTCAGCTCGATCCCGGAACCCTGGTCGAAAATGGATGAGGACTTCGAGTGGATGAAATCCGAGCTCACCACTTCATCCTCGGTGTATTCGAGAATGCCTTTGAGGTAGGTCTCGCTGGCCTTTTTCATCGCCGCGCTGATTTCGGCATAGCTGGTGTCCTTGCTCGTGCGGACCGTCAAGTCCACCACCGAGACTGTCGGCGTGGGAACGCGAAACGCCATGCCGGTGAGCTTGCCTTTGACTTCCGGTAAAACCAGTCCAACCGCTTTGGCCGCTCCGGTCGTTGAAGGAATCAGGTTCAGCGCCGCGCTGCGGCCGCCTTTCCAGTCTTTCTTGCTTGGGCCGTCAACCGTCTTCTGAGTCGCGGTGTAAGAATGGACGGTGGTCATCAAACCTTCATCGATGCCGAAGCCTTCCTTCAAGAGCACATACACGATCGGAGCCAGGCAATTGGTCGTGCAGGACGCATTCGAAACCACATGGTGCTGCTTGGGATCGTATTTGTCCTGGTTCACACCCATCACCAGCGTCGGGCAATCGCCTTTGGCGGGCGCACTGATGATCACCTTTTTTGCCCCGGCCGCCAGATGGCCCTTGGCCTTGTCCACGTCCGTGAATAACCCGGTCGATTCGATCACCACATCCACGCCTAATTGTTTCCAGGGCAACTGCGACGGTTCTTTGGCGCTGACCACGAGGATCTTTTCGCCATTGACCACCAGCACGTCGGGCTCGGGTTTGTCGGCCGCCGACTTTTCAGAGCTGACCGTGCCGTGGAACCGGCCCTGGGTGGAATCGTACTTCAGCAGATACGCCAGGTTATCGGCCGGGACGATATCGCCGACGGCCACAACCTGCACGTCTTTGCCGACCAGTCCTTGTTCGACCATCGCCCGAAAAACCAGGCGTCCAATTCGGCCGAACCCGTTAATTGCAACTTTCACTGCCATAGTTCAATTTCAAATTTAATGATTTCAAGTTTGAGCGCGCATCTTACCGCCCAGCCGTCCGCGGTCAACCAAGAAACGCCGCTCCTGGGGCATTATTTGAAACCGTAATGGTTAGTAACATTGATATCATTATAAGCTACTATTAATGTCTATGGGAGCCAAAGCGGTGGGCCTGCGGTCCGCTGGGGCTGCGGCGGGTACAGGAGCGCTCCACCTGCCTTATGACTATGCGGACGATGTTCCTTCTAAAGGGTAATGTAACCGCTTATATTGGCCGGCGTGGCGGTAACGCTTTACGATCTAATTCCAAGGGACGCGGAGCTCAGCAACGATGTCTTGCTGGGGCGCTTTCTCGAATACACCGAGAGCAAGCAGCTCCGGCTTTATCCTGCCCAGGAATCGGCCATCCTGGAACTGTTTGAGGAAAAAAACGTCATTCTCAACACTCCAACCGGGTCAGGCAAATCGCTGGTGGCTGCCGCCGTCCAGTTCAGGGCGCTGGCTCAGGGCAAACGCTCGGTTTACACCTGCCCGATCAAAGCTCTGGTCAACGAGAAATGGTTAGCGCTGTGCCGCGAGTTCGGCCCGGATAACGTGGGCCTCAGCACTGGGGACGCCTCGGTGAACCGGGAGGCGCCGATTCTTTGTTGCACGGCTGAAATCCTGGCAAATATCGCCCTGCGCGAAGGACCGGAGGCCGATTTCCGGGAAGTCATCATGGATGAATTCCACTACTATGCCGACCGGGAGAGAGGCGTGGCTTGGCAGGTGCCGCTTTTGACACTGCCGCAGACAAGATTCTTGCTGATGTCGGCGACTCTCGGCGATACCACATTCTTCGAGGAGGAACTCACCAGAAGGAATGGGCGGCCAACCGTCACAGTCCAATCGAACGACCGGCCTGTGCCACTCGAATTTGCCTATTCCGAGATTGCCCTGGCCCAAACGTTGGAACGGCTGGCGAGCGAAGGCAAAACCCCCGTTTACGTCGTGCATTTCACCCAATTGGAGGCTGCACAAAGCGCCCAGGATTTTACCAGCCTCAACGTTTGCACGCGCGAGGAAAAAAACGCCATCGGCAGCGCCCTGGAGGGATTCAAATTCACGAGTCCGTATGGTCCGGATATCAGGAAGTGGCTAAAGCATGGGATTGGGCTGCACCATGCGGGGCTATTGCCGAAATACCGTGTTTTGATGGAACAACTGACACAGAAAGGCCTCCTCAAAGTTATCTGTGGGACTGACACATTGGGCGCTGGGATAAATATGCCGATTCGTACAGTGCTGTTCAGTCGACTCTGCAAGTTTGATGGCCAAAAAACCGCAATTTTGAGCGCACGTGATTTCCATCAAATCTCGGGCCGTGCCGGACGCAAAGGCTTTGATGACCGGGGTTGGGTAGTCGCGCAGGCGCCGGAACATGTCGTCGAGAATATCAAACTTGAAGGGAAAGCCGCTAAAGACGGCAAGAAGTCCACCAAACGAAAACCCCCGGAGAAGAACTTCGTCAATTGGGACAAACAAACCTTTTTACGTCTAATCCATGCACCGCCGGAGAGGTTGACCTCCCGATTCCAGGTATCCCACGGAATGTTGCTGAACGTCCTGAGCCGGAAAGGTGACGGCTGTCGGGCGATGCAGAGGCTAATCCGCGATTGCCACGACACTCCCAAAGCAAAGAAGAGCCATACCAACCGCGCGTGGCAATTGTTCCGCTCCCTGGTGGAGCGCAAAATCATCGAGTTCATCCC
>JANXQE010000738.1 GCA_025356925.1 Limisphaerales bacterium
CCAAAAACGACGCCGACTACAATTGGCCTGGCGAAGGGCAGGCGAGAGTGCGCGACATTCCAGAGGGCGTTATCATGAAAATGGTCCCCTTGGAATTCGTTCCGCCGGACGATGTTGTGCCGTAAAAATTCCCGTCTCCGCCCGCTACCAGCGGTGCTTGCGGCGAAGCACCGTCGGCGCCTCCGCTGAAGCGGTAAAGGATTGTCACGACGCCGGCCGTGGTGATTTTGAAAACCGTGCCGTTGTCCTGGTTTCCGCCCGAAATCGTCGTTCCGTAAAACGCGCCGTCGCTGCCACTGATGAGGGCTGCGGCCGGCGAAGCGCCGTCGGGCGTTCCCGTAAAACCGCAGAGCTTTGTCACGCTGCCGGTGGGCGACATTTTGAAAACGGTCCCCATGACACTGCCCGCGCCGGATTCTGCTGTGCCATAAAAATCACCGTCGGCGCCGTGAAGCAGCGCGCCGGCGGGGAAGCTGCCTTCGGCCGGAAGAAAGGTGTGGAGCGGAACGACTATCCCGGCCGAGGTAAGCTTAAAAGCGGTGCCGTCGTTTGCGGTGCCTGTCCCGCCGGAGCTTGCGACGCCATAGAGGGAACCGTCGCTTCCCAAAACCAGCGGTGCTTGCGGCGCGGCGCCATCCGCCCCGCCCGTAAATGGGTAGACGAGCCCAAAGGCCCCCGGCGGCGTAATCTTGAAAAGTGTGCCATTGTTATTCGCGCCCCCTTGGCTCGTGGTACCGTAAAGATTTCCGTCGCTCCCTTTTGCCAGCGCTGCTTGCGGCAACCCACCGTCCAAATCCCCCGAGAAATTATAGAGCCTCGTAAAATCACCGGCGGGCGTGATCTTGAAAATTGCGCCCGCGTCCGAAGTCCCACCCAAGCAGGTCCCGTAGAAATTCCCGTCAGAATTTTCGATCAACGCTGCGTAGGGCGAGGCCCCAAAGGGCGACGGGGCAAACCGATAAGTGGTATCGAGGTCGCCTGCCGGCGTAATTTTGAAAACAGGGCCGCCTCCGCGATAGCCGCCTCCGCCGCCGAGCGCACCTTGCGAGGTGGTTCCATAAAAATTGCCATCGCCTCCCGCGATCATTGCCGCGATTGGACTCTGCCCATCCGCGTCGGTAAAACTGTAAAGCGGAGTGAAGGTTTTCGCGGACGTAATCTTAAAGACGATGCCGCCGCCATTCGTTCCGCCAAAAGATGCGGTGCCATAGAATTCGCCCGGCGCTCCTTCGATCAAGGCCGCTTCAGGACCGCCTCCGTCGCTGTTAGTACCGGCGCTAAAACTATGCAGCGTGGTGTAAACTCCTAAGGACGTAAGTTGGAATGCGGTTCCGTAATTATTGGTGCCGCCCTTCGGAGTGGTGCCGTAGAAACTGCCATCGCTTCCTAGAAGCAACGGCGCCGCAGGAAGAATTCCGCCGTCCGGGTTCGTATTGTCGAAGCTGTAGAACGGCGACACCACTCCAGAAGGTGTCATTTTGAACACGACCCCTAAAAAATTCGCGCCGCCGCCTGTGGCCGTGCCGTAGTAATTGCCATCCGCGCCTTTAACCAAGGCTGCGGTCGGATTGTAGCCATTGCTGGATTGTGCGAACGTAAAACTGTACAAAATGGTTAACGCGCCGTCCGGCGTCATCCTGAACACCGTCCCTTGGTTATCGGGTCCGCCAGCCACTGTCGTGCCGTAGAAATTGCCGTCGAACCCCAGGAACAGAGCACCCTGGGGACGATTGCCGTCGCCGTTTCCGCCGCCGAATTTGTGCAGAGTAGTCAGGACGCCGGCAGCAGTAATCTTAAAAATGGTGCCCAGACCGGTCCCTTCCAGCAGGCCGCCGTATTTGGTGGTCCCATAAAAATTGGCATCGCTCCCCTGGATGAGAGCAGCCCCGGGAGTCAGCCCGTCCGCTCCGCCACTGAAACTGTAGAGCGTGGCAACCTCACCCGTGGGCGACATGCTGTAAACAGTTCCGTGATCACTGGTTCCTCCCCGGGCAGTAGTCCCATAGAAATTCCCGTCCGTCCCGCGCACGAGCGAAGTCAAAGGTTTCACTGGGCCCTTTGGAAATGAGTAAAGCGTCGTGAATGTCACCGCGCCCGGGAGGGAGACGTGTGCGTTCAACAAGAACGCAGCAGCGAGAAGGGCACACTTCAGCCCTCGGGCTTTTCGCGAAACGAAACGAATCGGAATTGCCATGCCTTTTTCTGACCGGTTTTGCTCCCGAGCCTCAGGTTGTGGTAATCGCGGCTTGACCAATTGGGTTTAAGTCTTTTTCAGGCGTGCTTCAGATCGAGTTAATAAAGTTGACAGCAATTTGCTTCTCGGCGCTGCGCGGTTCGGGGAGAGTTGCTGATCGTCAGCAATCACTTTCAAACTGGGTGCCTGGCCATTTCCGTCGTCAAGCACTCTTTTGCGCGTTATTTGCTGAGATGGTTACGACGTGCCCAGTTAAATCGACACAACTGGGCGGTCGGGCCAAATTGTTCGTTTGAATTTTCGGAGACGGGAATCAGATCGCCGAGCACTTTCATCTAGATCCGTGGCATTGGACGTGGGAATTGGTAATTCGCCTCGCTCAGGCAGCCGTCAGCAACTCTCGGCTCAGTGCTCAGATGGCACCGGAGCGTTCGTCTCGCCACGGGGAAGCAAACGGTGTATCCCGACAAAGGTTTCGAAGGGAGCGGCTGCCGGGGTATTAGCCCGATGCCGGTAATCGGCGAACAATGGCGCGGCATTTGTCGGCGAGACAGCCTTGACCTGATAGAAGCGTTGGCTGGCAGTTGCGGCGGAATCCGTAACAGCGGCAGTCCTGCCTGCGGACACAAACGAGGTGCCCAGATCCTGCCAGGAAGGTTGTGTGAGGCTCGTGGTGGACTGAACCTGGTACGTCTGACCTGGCACGGTCTCCAGGGAAAAGATGAACGTGGTGCCGCTAAAGGAAAAGCTCTGGCCAGTCGCGTTTCCAACCAGCGTGTAACCGATGATATCCAGCCCGAGGAGCTCGTTTTCACCCAAATCTGGCGTGCTCCCGGGAGTGCCATAAGCATCCTGTGCCTGGGGTGGATTATTACCCTTGCTGTCTGCCGGGGTAACTCCGTCTCCCCAGTCGCCGAAATCCCCTCCGCCATCCTGGTTGAAATACACCAGGCGGGTGGTGCCGCCGTTGATGGAAAAATAGGGAGCAACGCCCGGAGACAAGGAGAAGCTCCGGAACCCCGCTTCGACATAGCGGTAGAGATCCAGCGGCCCCACGCCATCGGTGGGACCCGATTGCCCGGCATAGGGAACCCTAAGGTCGAGAGTCGAGGCATTCCCACCAATCCCCAAAACCTCGTTGATTTCGTGGGTGGCGGCGGACTGCAAGTCGTACTTAGTCGCGTCCTGGTCGGGTCGGGAAGAGTTGAGAATCGAAAAGTTAAAGGAGATCGTGCTGTTGAGTTGGCCGTTCTTCACCTTGAGAGCGTCCGCTGCCTCATGTTCTCCGATGGCATCGAGATTCGCGGCGCTCAGCATCACCACTGTATTGCTCAGCAGCCCGGTGTCGGGTGGTGCATGCAGGGTCGCCAGCGCGGCAATGTCATTGGCAGAAAGGTTGGTGCCGCTCAGGAGATCACCCACGTATTGGGAATAGGAGAGCGCACCCAGCGGAGTTACGCTTTGTGCGAGGCCGCCGTCCATCGCCGCAAAGCGGATTTTAACGCAAATCGGATCCGCGAGCTGCTGGCTGTAAACCTGGGTTGCCGTCCAGATTGAGTTGGAAACCGTGTCCGCGTCAGGTAGGTCGGTGATGGATACGTCCAGGATCGGGTTGATGACAAACGTCGTGTTGGTCATATAAAAGTCGTTCGTCTGAACCTTTTGGCCCGCGCTCACCGTCAAGTCCGTTATCAGGGTCGCAGAGTTGGTCGCGGTCACTAGTGCCGTATAGGTGCCCGGTGGCACGTTGGTCAAAGAATAGGCGCCATAAGCGTCGCTCGTCAGCGTGTCAGCACCGATCAGGATCGAGGCGCCGGCAATCGCGTTGCTGTTGCAGATGCAGTATACGTGGCCGGTGAGAGAGTAGGCGTCCACGGTGACAGCCTCTACCGCATCCAAGATCTGAGATGCGTCGCTGGCCAGGCTCAGGGTTAAGCCGACCCGTTGCACTCCCGCCGGGGCGTTGGTGGCCGCCAGGGTGACGCTCAGAGTCAAGGAGTCCCCGGGAGCTAATTCAGGCAAACTGCCTCCGGCGGGTGACTCCAACTGGGAAGTCACGTCCTGCCCGCCGAGCAAGTAGGTCCGTTGCCGGCGGTTTCCCTTGGGAGCCGCGATGAGGCTAAAAGTCTGGGGCTGTGGGTCGTCATTCCGGATCTGGACTTCGAACCTGGAATCCTGTGTGGGATCGACCGCATTGGTCTTTACCTGGGGGTAAGCGGGCACCACTTGAAAGACATCTCTTCCAGCGTAGAGGCTGCCTGGGTCTGCATCGCGTTTGATGAGCAGGTCGCCCTTGGGCACGATGTTGATTGGATCGCTCAGGGCTCCGGCGTAGGTGACCCTGCCCCGGGGGTCGTTACCGGAGAGGCTAGCGTCAAATTTCACCTTGCCCTCGTTGGTGGCGATGAAAAGCTGCTCAAGGGATACGCTGGCACCGGGAGCCAATGTCGCTGGGGATGGCGTGTTGGTGAGGGGTAGCGGCTTGACCCCGCCGGTGCCAAGAAAGAACCAAGGCAGGGTAAATACGACGTTGGTGACGGTGCCGGGGCCCACCCGGTTGTTATTTACCGCGGTTTGGATGACGGTAATGGTATCGCCGAGGTGTGCGATCAGGGGAGTGGCGCTTATTGTGGCCGAGAGATCCGGTCGGGAGAGCAGAAAGGCTTGCGCGATGCCGTTTGAATATCCGCTGCCGACGATGTCCCCGCGATCGTTAAGTCCAAACGGAGTCAAATTTGTCCAGGCCGCACCCGTGGGCACGAGGCTCTGGAGTGGTTGAACGTTGCCTTGGTCCCAAAATTGATAACTGGGTTCGACCCCGCTCGTGTTGTAGTCGGTTAAATAGATCATTTGACCAGTGGTGTTCCAGGCGACCAGTTTGTCCGGGAAGCCGGGAACCGCTTGAAACCGCAGCACGTCGTAGTTCATGCCCGGTTGCAGCCCATGGCCTCCTGAAGGGGAATAAATGAAGGAGCGGTAGCTTGTCGTGGATGATGGGAAATAGGCGTAGTTGAACACGGTTGTCGTCAGGTAACCTAGAATTTCCCCGAGATCGTTGAGCGCTCTTACGTTCACGAGATTGTAGGTTCCATCCGGATAAGAATGAATAACGTCACCGGAGGAGTTGGTATAGTACGTCAGAGGAGGCCCCGGATTAAAATGGAAGTACTCAGTCGCGTCCTGTGCCACTCCATTTTGCCAGATCACGTCTTCACGCCCCAACTGGTTGTCCGTGAGCACTGGCATCGAGGCGAGGATCTGGCGCTGATTATTGAAGGCTATCAGTGTGGTGCCAACACCCAGGCCCGCAATGGGCTGCATTTGGTTGGTTCCCCCTACGACCAGAAAGGGTTGTAGATTTGTCGTGTCGTTAGGAGATTTGCTCGAATAACCCACGATGTCGCCAATCTGGTCTAGTTCAAAGGGAATGGAAATCGGCCCGCCCAACGTGCCCAGGTCCCTGACCCGACCCTTCTGCCAAACGCCCGCGTGAGAGGGCGTAGTCAGAGTGCCGAGGATTTGGCCTTGATCATTCAAGGCCATTTGGAACGGAAAATCGAGGTACCCCAGGGTGATACTGATGACCCAGCGGGAGTAAAGGCCCGTAAAGTTGGTGAATCCATAAAAAGGAAGATAGTCCAGACCAGAGGGCATTCCGTAATCCGCAGCCGGCAGGAAGATCGAGGGCGTGCCGTTGTAGGGTCCGAAAACCCCATCTCCGATGACCTCGTCTTTGTTGTTAACGGCTTTGCCCACGCTTGAAAAGGTTGAGGGTACTGGGGCTGCGCCGATCGCTCGGATGGTATAGGTCTGGGCAAAGGCCGGAGCCGCGGCCCACAAAGTAAAGAACAAGATGACGATGCCAAACTTGATACCCGATGTTTGAAACAGACGTTTGAATTCAAACAGAACCGCGCGATTCCTGGCGGGCTGCACTGGGTAAGCAAAGCACGGCATGTGCGTGCGGGATTTCGAGGCAATCGAGGTTGACAAATTGTCTGGCCTGACGCTGGCCGTAGACGGATTCACAGCTCACTCGCCGGGGCCATACCGAACATCCTAGAGCCGGCCGTTGTTTAGAGCTAGTCCGCAATAATACTGATCCTAAACCATCCTAATCGAGACCGGCGGGACCGGGACGACGGCGGGTTCCCTGGCCCAATCCACTCGAATTGCGAGGTGGGAATCGAATGCGCTGGTGGGTTGGAGAGCGGCACTGGTTTAACTCCTCCGGCGCCGATGTCAAACCAGGCTCCGGAGGCAGGGTCCGTTGGCTCACCTGATAAGTTAAACTACGTTCAGGGCGAATAAATAAAAGTACCACCTGGACAGTATTTGTCCAAGTGCCTCCGGTACGATGGCGCGAAAAGAAAGGATAAATATGTTCGATGGACAAATGGAAATGAGTTTCGGGCAGGCCAGTCGGGCTGGGACGCGCCGCCAACAGCGCCAGAGCCGGGCAGGGTGGTGGTTTCAACGCATGCGCCAGATTGTGGATCGCGCGACCGATTGGGCACCGGTTCCACCGGCCCGGCCGGTGCAGATCTGGTTTCCGGCAACGCCAGACCGCCTCAAGAGGAACTTGGCCCTGCCCGCGGCCAGCGGGCCCCGCCCGGGTGCGGACGAGCGCCAAATCTGCGAATGACAACCTGAAATGAGTTGTCCGACCGCCGCGATTGCCTAAATTAGGCGGGCGATGGCGTTCAAAGACCTCTCAGCAACTCAGCAAAGCCTACAGTTGTTGCAGCGTTCGCTCGAGCGCGGGCGGTTGGCCCACGGTTATCTCTTTAGCGGAAACGAGCTGGAAAGCCTCGAGACGATTGCCCGCACGCTGGCTAAAACCCTCAACTGCCAGGAGCCGGTTCGCAAGAATGGCCTGGCGGTGGACTGCTGTGACCGGTGTTTGGCCTGTCAAAGAATCGAGCGCTGGAATCACCCGGACCTGCATTGGGTTCGCCCGGAATCCAAGTCGCGCATTATCACCGTCGCGCAGATGCGCGAGCTCATGCGAGTCATCCAGCTCAAGCCCAACGAATCCCGCTTCAAAGTGGCGGTGATCGTCGCGGTGGATCGGCTGCGGCCGGAGGGGGCGAATGCATTTCTTAAGACCTTGGAGGAACCGCCCGCCGATTCGGTCCTGGTCCTGTTAACCACCGAGCCCCAGCGCGTCCTTGAGACCATCGTCTCGCGATGCTCGCGTTTGAGTTTCGGCAACGGCAGCCCCCGGCCTTTGGACGCCGCGCAGCGCGAATGGCTGGGGGACTTTAGTGAGCTGGCCAGCCAGGAGCGAAAAAGCCTGATGGGCCGCTACTGTTTATTGGACACACTGCTGCGGAGGCTCGCGGCGCTGCGAACGAGCATTGAAGAAAGCCTCAGCGCGCGTTCCCCACTCCAACAGCACCAGGATGCTGAGAAAAACTTGTTGGACCGCTGGGAGGAGGAGCTAACCGCCTCCATCGAGGCAGAGTATCGGCGGCACCGGGCGGAGTTGCTGGGCGTGCTGCATTGGTGGCTCCGGGATGTCTGGTTGCGGACGCTGCGTCAGAAGCCGAATATATCTGATCGAGCAACGTCCCCCGCCGATAAACCGCTCCTGGCCATTGCAGCCGGTCTGGAGGCGTCGCTCCTGAGTTTTCCCGAACTTGCGGCGACCGGGCGAGTGGCCCAGAGGATCTCTCCAATCGAGGCGTTGGAAAATCTACAAATCCTCGACCAGCTTCAGCGCTGGCTCGGCGGCAATGTCCAGGAAGCCCTGGCCCTGGAGGTAGGGTTGTTAAAGCTGCATCTGTGATTCTCAGACGCCTATGAAGCGGCGGCTCGATTCCAGCGCCACCGGCCAGGAGGGACCTTTGCCCCGATTGTTTACGGTATGTTTTGGCGCCTTTCTCGGCCTCACCCTGGCTAAGTTCGGGAATCCGCCTATCATGGAAAGATGGGTGACGGCCCCGACGAACGTTTACGAGTTTATTCTCGGGAGTCCCTGGCCGATCGCTTGGGCATACGGCTTGCTGGCGCTGGTGGGTTTGGTCGGATTACTGGTCGCTAACCCGAAGGTGGGAGCCCCGCATTGGCTGATCGCCTTACCCCTGGGTTGGCTGATCTGCCAATGCGTGGCTGCGCTGTGGACGGTAAACCCGGAGCTCAGCAAGCCTACTTTGGCGCATTTCTTTGTCTGTGCGGCTTGCTTTTACCTGGGGTATTTCTCGCTTTCCGACGTCCGGCGATTGTCCCCGTTTTGGCCCGGGTTGCTGTGCGGCCTGTTGGTCGTGATCCTGGTAGGTTGGGAACAGCACTTTGGAGGGCTGGACCAAACCCGGCAGTATTTTATTCTCTATATTTCTCCCCGTTTGAAAGAGGTCCCCCCGGACTACCTGAAAAAAATCTCAAGCACCCGGATTTTCTCAACGTTGTTTTACCCAAATGCGCTTGCGGGAGCCTTGCTGCTCTTTCTGCCTGTGATCCTCGAGGTAATGTGGCAGGCTCGCAAAAAATTCACCGCTTCGGCGAGGCTGTTCCTCGTGGGCGTCGTGGGAACAGGCGGGCTCGGCTGCCTGTACTGGTCGGGATCGAAAGGCGGCTGGCTCTTGATGTTGGTTCTGGGGCTGCTCTGGCTGTTACGGCTGCCCTTCAGCCCAAGTCTCAAGCGCGCCCTTATCGCCGCCGTGCTTGTGGTTGGGTTGGCGGGCTTCTTTTTGAAACATGCCGGATTTTTTGAGAAAGGAGCGACCAGCGTTAGTGCCCGATTCGATTACTGGCAGGCTGCGGCTCGCACGGCCCTGGCTCATCCACTGTCCGGGACCGGACCTGGCACGTTTTCGATTGCTTACCAAAAGCTCAAGCGGCCCGAATCCGAAATGGCGCGCTTGGTTCATAACGATTATCTCGAGCAGGCTTCGGACTCCGGGATACCAGGTTTCCTCTTTTATACTGCTTTCATCGCTGGCGTAGTCGTTTTGGCCCGCCCCAATCGGGACCCGGCCCAAAGCCAAAGCTTTCCTCTTCGCAGTTGGTTCCGAGGGTCAGAGGTTCAAGCCCAGATTCATCCTGGCCGAGGGGCCCACTCCAACCTCGGGGTGAGCACCGCCGGCGCTGAAACCCCCATCCTTTTCGCGGTATGGCTCGGGGTATTGGGCTTCGCTCTGCAGGGATTCCTCGAATTCGGCCTGTATATCCCGGGTTTGGCCTGGCCCGCGTTTGCCTTCATGGGCCTGCTTGTGGCCCGGCGATACCCCGGGCTGCCTTAGCCGTGACCATTCAGAACCAACAGAAGCCAACGAAGAAAATGAAGGGATTTGCCGAGTAAACCACCGGTCCGAGCCTCACCATGCAGAACTCACCCTCCGGGGATGATCCACCTTGCTGAGAAGGTGGCGATGAAAGTGGTATGAGTCGGCTTCGTTCCCTTCGGTTGCTTCTGTGCAACTACGCGCTCGCGGCTTACCCGGGTTGGGGCCTTCGGGGCCCCCGGAAACGCATCGACAAATGCCGGTCGCCGCGCTAATCTGGCGCCCGGCATGAGAATCCTGTTCTTAAACGGCCCAAACCTTAACCTGTTGGGCCAGCGCGAGCCCGCGGTTTATGGCAGCCTCAGCCTTAAGGAGATTGAAACTCGCCTCCGTGAGCGCGCTAAGGAACGGGGCATAACGCTCGACTTTCGCCAGTCCAACAGCGAAGGCGAGTTGGTCACCTGGATACAGCAAGCCAAACCGGAGTTCGCCGCCATCGTTCTTAATGCGGCCGCCTACACGCACACGAGCATCGCTCTGCGGGACGCCATCTCCGCTGTGGCCATCCCGACGATCGAAATCCATCTCTCCAACATCCATGCTCGGGAGGCATTCAGGAATGAATCACTCATTGCTGCTGTCTGTTGCGGCCAGATTTCCGGTTTTGGCGCTCATTCCTATATTTTGGGCCTGGACGCCGCCGTTAACGTTATTGAAAGCTCTAAAAATCGCTGAATCCGCTCTTATTAATGGTTTCAGGCCATTAAATCCGTTGTGAATGTTAATCCTTGACCCAAGCTCGGGCGCTGTTTATGGTATTTTACAAGAGATGTAACGGACGGGGCAGAGTCGAGAATTCGGCTGCTGCTTTTTTGCTTATCAAGCTCGGTTCCCGCTCGGAAAAAACTCTAACGATAAAACCGTGGACATCAAAGACATCAAAGCCATCATTGATCTCATGAGGAAGAACTCCGTCTCGGAGTTCGAGTTGGAAAAGCAGGATTTTAAGATACGGCTAAAGCGGGGAACGAACGGGGGGGGCACACCCACCTCGCTTGAGGAGATGCCCGTCGTCGGCTATCAGCAATCGGTGTTGCTTTCAGGGGGGGCGCTCAGTGCACAACCACCGCAACTCGTGATCAACGAGGTGGACATCAAATCTCCAATGATCGGAACATTTTACCGAGCGCCATCGCCGGAATCGGGTTCGTACGTCGAGGTTGGGACGGAGGTTACCCCTGACACCGTGGTTTGCATCATTGAAGCGATGAAGGTGATGAACGAAATCAAAGCGGAGGCCAAGGGAGTTATCACCCAGGTCATGGTCGAGAACGCCAAGCCTGTCGAATTTGGGCAGCCATTGTTCAAAATTCGGCCAAACTGAAGGCAGTCGTTACCGGGCGAAACGGACGAACGACCTAACATCTCTCCAAGGACCACATGTTCGAGAAAGTGCTGGTAGCAAACCGCGGAGAAATCGCGGTTCGGATCATACGGGCTTGCAAGGAGTTGAACATTCGCACGGTTGCCATTTACTCCGAAGTCGATGCCAACTCCATGCACGTTCAATTGGCCGATGAAGCCATCTGCATTGGGCGGGCCCCGGCCAACGAAAGCTATCTCCGGATCGACCGGATCGTCAGTGCGGCGGAGATCGCCGACGTGGATGCGATCCACCCTGGGTATGGGTTTTTGGCGGAGAACGCGCATTTTGCCGATGTCTGCGAGAGCTGTAATATCCGGTTCATCGGTCCCAATTCGCGGGCCATGAACGCTCTGGAGGACAAGGCGGTGAGCCGGGCCCTGGCCAAGAAAGCGGGAGTTCCCACGCCCCCGGGGTCAGACGGCGTGGTGGAGAATGAACAGGAGGCTTTGGTCGTTGCCAAAAAAATCGGTTATCCGGTCATGATCAAAGCGATTGCCGGCGGCGGAGGGCGGGGGATGCGCACGGCGCACAACGACATCTCCCTGGTCAAGGGCTTCCACACCGCCCGCAACGAGGCGGAAAAGGCTTTTGGGAACTCAGGCGTCTATATCGAGAAATTCATCGAGAACCCGCATCACGTGGAGTTCCAGATCCTGGGTGATAACCGCGGACACATCATCCATTTGGGAGAACGAGATTGCTCCATCCAACGCCGCAATCAAAAGGTAGTCGAAGAATCTCCCTCGCCGCTGATCGATAATAAGTTCAAGAAGCTCCGCGAGAAGATGGGCAAAGCGGCCATCCGGATTGCCGAGGAAGCCAACTACACCAATGCGGGCACAGTGGAGTTTATCGTGGATAACCACGGGAACTTTTATTTCCTGGAAATGAACAAGCGGATCCAGGTCGAACACCCGGTGACGGAAGAGGTAACCGGAATTGACCTGGTGCAATATCAGATCATGCTGGCGATGGGGGAACCCCTGCGCCATTCCCAAAGCGACATTCAGTTCAAGGGCCACGCGATCGAGTGCCGCATTAACGCCGAAGATCCGTTCGATGATTTTCGACCCAGCCCGGGCAGTATTGTGATGTATTACCAACCGGGCGGTCGCGGCGTCAGGGTCGACAGCCATGCCTACGCCGGCTACACCATCCCGTCGCACTATGACTCGATGATTGGCAAGCTCATCACCTTCGGTAAGGACCGCCGCGAAGCCATGGACAAAATGAGCCGGGCGCTTAGCGAATATATGATCACCGGGATTAAAACCACCATTTCCTTCCAGCAAGCCATCCTCCAGGATCCGAACTTCCGGCGCGGAGTTTATTCCACCACTTTTATCGAACAGCTCCTCAGCGGCGCCCGCCGTGAGCTGATCGAAGAGAAGGCCTAACCCGATTCCGGCACCCCGGCGTTTCTGTATATTTCCAAGACGGTTTCTGCCCAGGGTTGAGACACCAGGAAACCCTCGTTTCCGCTAGACCTGTGCTGTTTTTGACGGAAAACAGCGTGAATCCGGGGTCGATCAGGCCTGGCGAGCAGGTTGCTGTATATCGAGTCTGGTCTGCTTTACGGTGGCAGACGCGGATAAGTATAGGTATATGGAGACATCCTTGCACTTGCGTTCGGCCGTCGCGGTCGGTTTGGCTTTGGCCTTGTTTGGCTCGCAGGCGTCCACTCGGGCGGCCTCGCCGGCTTCGGAGAACAAAAGAGCTTCTAGAGAGTCACTGGACGTCCTGACCGCAACCCAAATCGCAATGCCCCAGTCGGTCTTCACAGTTCCAAGTCAGTCCAGCCCTGCTCGCAACCCTTTCTTTCCCCAATCCACAGTGGTGGCGTTCAAGCAGCCCCCGGTGAAGAAGCCGGACGACATCTCCTCTTTGTTACTCGATGGCATCACAAGCCCGCCGAGGCGGACCGCGATGATCAATGGCCGGACCTTCGAGATTGGGGAAGCAGGCGAGGTCAAGCCTCGCGCAGGCGGCAAGGTCTGGATGAAATGTATCGAGATTAAATCGGATTCAGCCGTCATCGAAGTTGACGGCCAACGCCACGAATTGCGGCTCCGCCCTGGAGTCAATTAGCCAGCCCGTTAACGGTGCCAGCCAGAATCGCATCGCCCGATTGAATAGCGCCGACGGCACGGTGGATGGCACGTGCAACCTTGGCTCCGGCGCAAACGATGTCGTGAACGCGCTCCTGCTCCAACCCGATCGCATGGTTTTAATCGGCGGCGGCTTTACAACTCCGGGTCGGTTCTTAGTATCGTGCCATTCGGGATCGGGGCTTTTTCTTTTCT
>JANXQE010000741.1 GCA_025356925.1 Limisphaerales bacterium
AGAACCGCGGTCGTAGTGAACGCGACCGGATTGATGCTCACCGGTGTTCTTACCCCGGCAATTTGCAGCGCCGGCGTAATCTGCCCGACCACCGTGGTCGACGCCGGGGCCGGACCAAAATCGTAAAAGCGCCAGAAGGCGGCGCCGGAACTTGCCAGGAAGGCCGGCTGCCCTGGCGAAGTGTTGATCGCGAACGACTGGGAGAAGGATGTAAAATCCATGGCACCCGTCAGATGTACACTGCCGTCGCCGAGAAAGGCGGTGGAGCCTGTCCAGGTCGCGCCCGGTTGCAGCGTGCCAGTGTGTCCGTTCGACGTGCCATCGGCGGCTGAAGTTCCGGTTCCCTCATCGAACCGCCAGTAGGACACCAGCCCCGTTTCGTTCCCGACCAGCGGCAGATTTTTGAACGCCTGGATTTCGCCGGCCGCCAGCGCCCGATTCCAAACCGAGACCTCGTCCATCGCTCCGAGGAAGGTGTTGGGGTAAGTATAGTACCGTCCGATTTGCAGGGGCAGCGTGGTGGTGGTGGCCCGCGCGGTACCGCGCCACGCCACGCTGGCTGCCAGGATGCCGTCGACGAAAAGACTCCCGCCGCTGGCGTCCACCACGTACGCCAGATGGTGCCAGAAACCGTCGGCAATGAAGCCGCCGTCCAGCCCGCTTCCCACGCCGTCCCATGCTGCGTCCGAGAAATCTCGGAAATACCACGCTCGTACGTGGCCGTTGACCAAATGCATCGAGTACCCGTTGTACCCCGCATCCACGTACTTGCTCACGATGCCGTCGGCCGTCGGCGAGTTCCGCGTAGTTCTGACCCATGCCATGACGGTCAACGGGAGCGCATCGAGGTCAGCCGAGTCGGGCGTCGAGACGTAACCGCCGGAGCCATTGAAGCTGATGGCGTTGGTCGCCACGGGATTTAGCATGACGGGCGCGTCGGACGGAACCCATTGCGGGTTGCCAATAATCGTGCCGTTGAAAAGATCGGCGGTCGAATCGCTTGCCGTGGAGCCGCTGCCGTCATCGAATTTCCAATAGCTCACCAGGCCGTCGGCGTTCACCGGCAATAACCGGTGTTTCAGATAATTCACCTCATTGGCGTCCAGCGCGCGATTCCAAACCGAGACTTCGTCCATCGCGCCTTGAAATGTGGTGGGGTATGTATAATAGCGCCCAATTTGGAGTGGCAGCGTGTTGAGGGTCGCCTGCGCCGTCCCCTGCCACGCCAGACTCGATTTCAGGATGCCATCCACGAACATCCGTCCACCATTAGCGTCCACCACCAAAGCAAGGTGGTGCCAGTTCCCGTCGGCGACGAATCCCCCATCCAGACCTTGCGAACCGTCCCACACGTAATCGGCTGCATCCCGGAAATACCAGGCCCGCACATGGCCGTTCAAAAGGTGAAGAGAATAGCCGTTAAACTGGCCATCGGTGTATTTGCTGACGATCCCATCAGCATTGGCGGAATTGCGTGTGGTTTGGACCCAAGCCGTGATGGTGAGCGGCAAGGAATCCAACGCGGCATTGTGGGGGACCTGAATGTAGGAATTGGTGCCATTGAAGCTCAGCGCTGTGCCCGGCCCGGCCTGCAGCCTGACCACTGAAGAAAGGCAGGAGACCAGAACGGCGAGGCGGAGGAATAATCGTGAAGTTGGCTGGATCTGTGGCATGGGAGCGGGTTTAAGGCCTCCGGGGCTATTGCATGAGAATCATCGAAATCCCCTCTGAGGTTTTGCCCTTAAAGCGAGGAGAAATATCCGCCCCTCTCGACCGCTCGTTTCTCTCGAGTGGTCGCTTCTTCCATTTCGCATAATTCCTGCCCCGAAATCGAAACAACCTTGTTGCCATAGCTCCCTCCCCGGTCGGCCGCCGCCGTTGTCGATATCTTCAACATTCTCCAACAACGAGAGGACTAACCCCTTAGCCAAGCCCCCATCACTTGGGACTGCAAAGGCACCTCCGCCAAAGCATGCAATTGGACTGAACCGGGTAGTATGTAGACTACTATTATCAATTAGAACAATCTTTGTCAAGCGGATTCACGTAACCGTCGCGCTGTTGGTTGGCCGAGCTTCCGCGAGCCGCGCTGAACTGCGGCGTCGGCATGGCAAGAAGCGCCCCGATTGGCGCACGAGCCTCCGTTGCGCTTGGCGATTCAGATACTACTCCTCCGAATAGCCTGGCTGAGTCACAGACCTGCGGTTCCCAGTCGGAGGCCGGCCTCTGCCCGGCGCCACCGCGACTGCCGCGCTCAAGCCGGCGCTCCATTTCAAGGCTCCCCCAGCCGTTCCGAACCATTCCCAGCATCAAAAACTTTTTTTCTTCTCCCCTCCGGCCTCCCCTTGAGCGTTCATGAGCGTGAATTAGCGGTTAACCGCCTTCGCGTGCGACAAACCTGAAGCTGCCTTGTTATCGGATTCAACAACTAAGGCCACGCAGAGGCCCCCCATCCTTCGGGATGCGGTTGGTGGACATAATTCCACAGCGCCGCGGTGTTCGAGCATTGCATCAAGTCCACCACTTTCATCTGCGATACGTGCCCCGGCAATCATAACAAACAGCCAGCGTCCCAATCTTACACTCTGTTCGCCTTTAGGGCCGGTCTTGCCATTGATCGCTTTGACTGATATGGAACCTGGCATGAAGTTTTCTTACAGACACACCTTCCTCCTAACGCTCGCGTCACTTTCGGTGCTCTCGGTGTGCGACGCGGAGGAGAAAGCTGACCGGGCCGGCTGGAAGCTCACCTTTCACGACGAATTCGATGGCCACGCGCTGGATCTGCAGAAGTGGAATCCCAACGACCCTTGGGGTCGCGAGCGCAACCAGGAATTGCAGGCCTATGTGAAAGACGCTTTCGTCGTCAAAGACGGCATCCTGCGCGTCCAGGCTCAAAGGCGTGAAGGTGTCTACGCCGGCAAACAGCGGGCGTTTACCTCCGGGATGATGACAACCTATGGGAAATTCAGTCAATGCTTTGGCCGGTTTGAAATCCGGTGCCGGGTGCCGAAGGGAAAGGGGATGTGGCCTGCGTTTTGGCTGCTGCCCGAACCGCTGGGTTGGCCCCCCGAAATCGACGTTCTGGAAGTCCTGGGCCACGAACCCGGCAAGCTCTACATGACCCACCATTTTCTCGATCAGCAGAAGAAACGAGGCTCTCATGGCGGGTCTTGGAGCGGCCCGGATTTTTCTGCTGAATTCCATGAGTTTGCCGTCGAGTGGTCGCCGCAGGCCATTGTGTGGTTTGTGGATGGTGTTGAGCGTTTCCGGTCGGAGAAAAACATCCCGCGCGGTAAAATGTACCTGCTGGTGAACCTGGCCGTGGGCGGGGACTGGCCGGGCGCGCCGGATGAGAAAACCCAGTTGCCCGCCGCTTTCACCGTGGATTACGTGCGGGTTTACGAACCGGCCAGGTAGGCTTTATTCAAGGTTTCCGGAACTTGGAGGATTCTTCGAGTGTGCGATGTGCCATGGAGCTAAAGATTTTCCGACCACACAGGACAACGAGTTGCTTCCGCGTTACCCAGACACCCTCCGGCAGCCGTTCGCGCTGAAGCTCGAGGTCAAATTGTTTGAGCGAACCAACAGCGCCGAACCATCCTAGCGAGAGGTCCTCGGTCAGGTTGACTTTGAGCTTGGCGACTTCCGCGTCCGCTTCATCTACCCACAGAGTGCCCGCCAGCCGATTCAATACCTTGTCGGTGATAGTTTTTTCCGGGTCCCGGTTCGTCTTTGGATGAAATGAGAGAATTAGGACCGCGCGGTTCTGGAAGGTATCCCGCCCCTCCACCTTGAAGTT
>JANXQE010000744.1 GCA_025356925.1 Limisphaerales bacterium
TCAGCCCGGTGAGGTCAGCCACGACTGCGTCCCTCCAGTGTCCCGGGACCAGGAACGTTGCGGAGATGCCGAGGACCAGGAACGCCAGGCCAGACCAGCGCAGCAACGGCCGCGCGGCTCTTCCATGCAGCCAGAGGGCCAGGATCGTCGTGCACAGACCTACCCCTGAGGCGATAAGCCGATGACTATGCTCATAAAAAACTCCTCCCACCCACTGGGAGAAAGGAAAGAAGAACATGTTATAGCCGAAGGTATTCGGCCAATCCGGCACCGCCATACCCGCCCCGTGGCTGGTCACTAGCCCCCCGGCGCTGAGTAGCGCGAAAGTAGCGACGGCGGTGAAAACCGCAAAGCCATGGAGGGCGCGAGGAATCACGGGGAGATGCGAATGAATCTCATTCTCGGTTTGCGTCGGCGGCTCAAAGCCATAGCGGAGCCGCCGTGGCAATCCCGCTGGCGGCCGCTGAGGATCCCGTCAGCTATTTCACTTCCAAGGCCAGGTCGACTTTGGCAGGTGCTCCCTCTTTGACTTCGACCTCCTGGGTGACGACGCCTGCTTTGCGGTGAGCGGCTTTAATCGTGTATTTTCCGGGAGGAACGTTCGCGATTTTGAAAGTGCCATCTTTGGCTGAGATCGCGAAGTAGGGGTGATCGAAAACACTCACCCAGGCGAACATCCAGGGGTGAACATCGCATTTGAACTTTAAGAAGGCTTCCGGCTTGGCAAACGCGAAGGAAAGTTCCGGGCCGTTTGGCATCTGGGCCATGTTCTGCTCTTTGTTTCCCGAGTCCGGGTTGGGCAGATCATGAATGTTGTGCAGCACTGGGTCGGAGTTCTTGATTTGGATTTTCTGATCGGTCTGAACCGCAAGGATTTGAGGAACGTACTCGCAGCCCCGCTGGTCGAGCGCCGCGGGAGGAGCCGAAGCACCGGTGGATTTACCGCTGATACCCTCTACAGACACAACCACATCGGCGAGCTCGCCGCCCGAACCGACGACGTAAAAATGGGTGGTCGGCAGCTCGGAGTGGAGCTTGCCGCAAGTTGGATCGTCTTTCAGCGGAGTGATGTCCTTTTCCTTTGGCGGGGTTCCTTTGAGGGTGATCGTCCCGGTGATGTCGCCGGCGGCAGCCAATTGGCCGGCAACGGCCAGCGCGCTAAGTGTAAGCAGTACAGTAGTTTTGTTCATATCTAAGGTTTCTGATTCGAAAAAGCCGGAGGAACCTAGCACTCGACTTATGACGACGCAAGCAGTTTGTAGCTATATTAAGCATACTTATTAGCGCCCATTATGTCCGCTGGAATCCAGCTTCGGAGTCAATCAAGATCAAGTCTGACGTCTTCATCAGGCTACTCTCGTTGTCGCCATCATTACCTGGTCGAGCTGAGGTCGGGCTTCAACGGCGGGCCGATATTACCCGTGCCGGCCGGATCGTTCAACTACGAGGAACCACTTACGACCTTACACTGCGCGATCGCATCATCATTTTCGAGGATTCAAAGGGGACGGGCCATTTTGACAAGCGAACGGTTTTTTGGGATCAAGGCAAACGCCTGACCAGCATCGCTGTGGGTTTCGGGGGCGTTTTCGCCACTTGCGCTCCGAATCTGATTTTCATTCCCGACCGCAACGGAGACGACGTTCCGGATGGCCCGCCGGAAATCCTGCTTGCTGGGTGGAACGGCGATGTGGTGCGCCATAACGTTGTGAACGGTCTGAAATGGGGGCCCGACAGCGGTTCACCGTTTGATCTTTTATGGATAAAATGTGATCTTGCACCGCGGCACTGAGATCGCCCTCCCCAAAACCAGCCGAACCCTCCAGCGATGCGCGGAGGCCGCATCCTCACTTCCATTCACATGAGGAACATGCACGAAATCATACGCCCTAAGGACATCTTCAAGCGCTTGGATGGCAAAGACAACCGCAGCCCAGAGCGAAGCCTAAATGACAAAACTGTCATGCAAATTTTATGGTTGTGTCGTGCGTTTCCGCTACCCTGCTACACGGCTCATCACATCGCGGCCACCTCACAAACAGTAAGAAAAGAGAACGTATGAAGCCAAACAATGTTCAAAAAGCAGCTTCCTGTCCATCGCTGCTCAGCTTATAGTCCACGCCCATCATATCGAGCTGCTGTGTCTGATGCTCATGGGGATGGCCACCGGGCCAGTGGCAAATCCGGCGACTTCCCTGGCTGCGGCTCGTGAGCATTTTGCATTACCATTAACCACATCCCTGGCGGACAAGCTGACTGTAAGCTAATGATTTTGCTTTTTCAACTGCTCCGCACCGCCCGACAGGTCCACCCTGACCCCGGCTGGTGGGATCGGCTTTCGCGGGTTAAATACTGCGCCCGCGGGCTGCTCTTGCCGCGTCTGACCCGGAAATGGTTCGATATTCTCGACACCTCCAAGCTCGCCGTCATCGGCCGGAATCATCCGCATATCTTCAGCAAGCTGCAACGCTCCTACCTGGATCGAAGTCCCGGGCCGTGGTCCCGGTTGCAGGCCCTCAAAAACCACTACCGATTTGTCACCTTGCGGCTTTCCGACGACTCGGTCCACAGGATCTACGGCTCGTCGGGTCTGGTCCTGACCCGGATCCCGCTGGCCGGTGCAGGAAGCATCGAGCTCCGCCTCAGCTATTACGACTCCCTGAGCAAAGAGGGCGAGATGTGCCTGGCGGTGCATGACGGAGACACCGGAGGACTACTCGCTACGCTCTCGTTTTGCGTCACTCGATACGAGGCCAGCCGAACGGAAGTCTTCGTCGGCGGGTTGCAAGGTTTCACGAGCCCAAGCCAGAAGGAGCGGATTATTACGATCACGCGTTCTTTGCACGGGTTGCGGCCCAAGGCACTGCTGTTGTTCGCGCTGCAACAGCTCGCGGCAGTTTGGCATCTGGACTCGATTCGAGCGGTAAGCGACTCCCAGCATGTGTATCGCCATTATCGCAAGCGCAAGAAAGTGGCCATGTCCTATGATGAGTTCTGGCTCGAATCCGGCGGCCAGCCCGGTGCTGACGGGCTGTTTGCTTTGCCTACGACCGCTGCTCCTCGGGATTTGACCGGGATGAAGCCCTCCAAACGCCAGATGTACCGCCGCCGTTACGTGATGCTGCAGGATTTGGCCGAACAAATCCGCCACAGCGTGGCCCGACACACCCTGCCGGCGAAAACTCCCTCGCCCCGCCAGGCGATTCTCGACCCGCGGGTTCGGGTGGGCACCGTGCCCATGCTCGATCCGATGCACTTCCAAAGCCGACCTCGCTGAGTCTGCGCTTGCTTTAGCAGACGGATCTGCGCCAACGACTGTTGTTCGACTCCCGGATCACACATTTCACACCTCGGCCTTGCCCCTGAGTTTTCCTCGGTCCGGGCGTTCTTCCTTTTCCCTCGCGTCTGTGAGGCCCCGATTCCCGGGAAACCATGGGGAAATCGGATCGATGTCTGGAAACATCCCGAGTCGTCGGGGCGCGGCAGGAGAAGCTCGTCAAACTCACGATTGCTTTATAGAATCGCGACTGGCTAGTGAACAGGAATTTGAAGGCAAAGGCTTCTTTAGGGAACTGGCTTATCCCGAACAAGCGGGTATGACAAATCACATAAGTTTGGGACCGTCCGACGATGAATTGGTGCGCCGCGCCAAGGCCGGCGATTTGGGTGCCTTCGAGGCGTTAACAAGCCGGTCCGAACAGCGAGTCTATTCTCTGGCTCTCCGGATCTTGCGCCAGGAACAGGATGCCGAAGACGTTACTCAGCAGACATTTCTCAGCGCCCTGGAAAACCTGGGCGGATTTCGCGGCGAGGCCAGCTTTTCAACCTGGCTGCTGCGCATTGCCACTCACGCAGCCCTTAAAGTCATCCGCAAGCGGAAGGGCCTGGACCTGGTTTCCCTCGAAGAAGCGACGGAAGCGACGAACGACTCGGACGCTGTCCCGCACCCGGAATACATCGCGGATTGGCGCCAATCTCCAGAGGAACTGGTGCATAAAAACGAGATAAACCACCTCTTGAAGGAGGCGCTCGGCCACCTGGACGAGAAACACCGGATGGTGTTTTTGTTGCGCGACGTGGAGGGACTGTCGGTCAGGGAAACCGCGGAGGCCATGGGCTTAAGCGAAGCCAATATCAAGGTGCGACTGCTCCGCGCACGTCTTCAACTTCGGGAAATCCTGACCCGCACGTTGGGCGATCCGGATCGAGTCGTGGCGCGCTCACACGACCATGGTCATTGAGAGCTGCCAACGGGAGGCGGTCGCAACATTTCCGTTGTAACTTTTTGTTAGGCCAAGGCTCAGTCCTGAAGGATCGAGAAGTCATGAAGTGCGAAGAACTGCTAAAGTATTTGAACGAGTACGTGGATGGCACCGTGGATCTCGCTGTGTGCGAAGAGTTCGAGAAACATATGGCCGGGTGCAATCCTTGCCAAGTGGTCGTGGATAATATCCGGAAGACCATCACGCTCTACAAGGAAGATCAGCCTTACACATTGCCGACCGAGTTCCACGAGCGGCTCCACACGGCGCTTCGGCAGCGGTGGAAGGAAACGCACACTGGAGATCGGTTATGAACGGGTGTTTATCAGCCATAGGCTGGCGCGTATGAATTGGCTAGCGTGGGTTATCATTGGCGGTGTGGTGGCTGCTTTCCTTGTCCTGAAACGGCTAACCATGGTGCGGCCAGAAGTGGCCCGCGATTACTTGAAACTGGGCGCCAGAGTCATCGATGTGCGCAGCGAAGCGGAGTTTCAGGCAAAGCATCTGACTGGAGCCCTGAACATTCCGCTCAATCGCCTGCGGGACGACATCGGCCAACATGCCCCGGACAGGGAGCAGGCAATTTTATTGCACTGCTTAAGCGGCGGTCGTAGTGGCATCGGCAAGGGCATTCTCAAAAAGATGGGTTATCGCAACGCGTTCAATCTCGGCTCGTACGGGCGGGCCGAGAAGATCCTCGCAGGATAGGCTGAGTTCCCAGAGGTGGCGTTGACCGTAGCCCCAGCGGTTGTTATCACACTCGCCAGCATATGGATGTTCTGACTCTTTCGCGAATCCAGTTCACGC